>JBAHZX010000063.1:0-9967 GCA_037132815.1 Shewanella sp. | reverse complement strand
AAATACCAGTAAAACTCGCTCATACTCTCTGTTTCGCCAAGGTTGTATTTACTATGAACTGTTACCAACGATGCGAGAAGAGTGGGCAGAACCTCTAATGGATAATTTTTATCGTTACCTTAAAAATCAGCCTATTTACCGTTCAATCTTCGGGATTATTTAAGATTGAAAAATGAGGGGATCTCTAAGGTCACGCATATGAAACATTCAAAAAGTTAACGAACAGTGTTAAAAACACCCTGAGTGATTATCCATCTAAATACTCGATAACTTTTAGTTAAGTACTTAACTGTGCTTATCCCCGTGATACCTTCAAAATGTATGATTTCAGTGGGAATTTAAAGCGGTTTAGCGCCCAGGTTCATTACTCTAGGCTGAACCTAAATCCCTACATTTATGTCGGTGAGGATTTGACTGTAGCGCAATAGCTAGCCTTGGTACTTTTTGTTCTTAATCTAAGAACATCATAGTCTAGATTTTGTGCGTTTTAAGTAGCCTTTAAGGTGAATGTTATTCACGCAACATGTATCCAAGTGTATCCTTGAGCTTTATGAATCAGCTTGTTATCTAGGCATTAAACCAATATAGTCAGTTTGCTTGTTGCTGGCTTTTTACCACATTTTTTGGCAAGGGGGTAAAAGTTAACAATGTAATTATGGATGCTGTAGAACAAAGGAAGTTGATATGGTCACTCTTTTAAAAAAAACCAATACAGAGGTTAGCAGGGCGAGGGTCAGTGCTCAATTTTTATCTGTCTGCCGAAAAATAGATGTTTATTTTACCGCATTATTATGTTTTTGTTCATTTAACCTGACAGCTCAAACGGTCGAAGATTTTTCCCGTCATAGCCAATTCTACAACGTAAAAATATCCCCCAATGGTAAGCACCTTGCTGTGCTGATTAGTACCGATGGTCGTAAGACATTAGCATTTCTAGATAGTAAGACCTTCGAGGTGACATTTTCTCTGGGTGGTGAAGCTAGAGATCAGGTGGCAGATTATTATTGGGTCAATGATGAGCGAGTGATTATTCAGGTAGAAAAAGTTCGTGGTTCGCTTGCTAAGCCTATTAATACTGGAGAGATTTTTGCAGTTAACTATGACGGTAAAAAAAAGCGGATGATCTTCGGTTATCGGGCTAAAAACCCCTCTAATTACGGCGGTTTTTTGATTGATACATTAAAGGATGATGAAAGACATGTATTGATCAGTAAGCAGCCTCTTAGCCATAGAACTGATGTGTTAGCTGAGGTGGCGAAACTCAATGTCTATACTGGTAGATCACGAAGGGTAAAGCGTGCACCTATCGCTTATAGCCAGTTTCTTATTGATCACGATGGTGTGCCCCGGTTTGTTGCCGGTATGGATAAAAAGGCAAATACCAAGCTGTATTACTCTAAAGGGAAAGGTGAGGACTGGCAGCCTTTTGGTGAGGTTTTCGAAGGTGAGTTTGAGCCTATTGCTTTTGGTGAAGACAACAAAACTGTTTATGCCCTCAAGAGTCTTGATGGTGGTCCTAAAGGCTTATATCATTACAACTTGGAGACTCAAAAAGAGACCGAACTCTATCGCAGCACAATGGTCGATCCTACCTATGTTCTGAGTTCAAAATTGAATGAAGTGTATGGCTTGCGGTTGGATGAAGATTACCCTTTTTATCTTTATCTTAAACCTGACTCTTCCGAGGCGAAATTGCATCAGTCACTCGTGAGCGCTTTTAATGGGGACACAGTTATTGTAAGCAGTACCACGCGTGATAGAAAACAGGCAGTCGTCCACGTGAGTAGTGATCGCAACCCAGGTACTTTCTATTTATTTGATACTGAGACCATGAAGGCTCAGTATCTGATGAGTGCGCGGAGTTGGATCAAACCTGAAAATATGGCGATGACTGAGCCATTCAGAATTAAAACGCCAGATGGTTTGATATTAAATGGCCAAATGACATTACCTAAAGGGCAAAGTAATAACTTACCTACGGTAGTGATGCCCCATGGTGGTCCTCATGTCCGGGATTATTGGGGCTATGATCCTCAGGTTCAGATGTTGGCAAATGCGGGCTATGCTGTGGTGCAAATCAATTTTCGTGGATCTTCTGGCTATGGTGAGAACTTTATAGAGGCGGGTTATGGTAATTGGGGCACTAAGATTCAAGACGATATTTTATTGGCTACAACTTATGCCGTACAACAAGGGGTTGCCGATAAAGACAGGCTATGTATTTTGGGTGTGAGTTTTGGTGGTTATAGTGCTTTGCAGAGTGCGATAAGAAGTCCAGATACCTTTAAGTGTGCTATCGGTTATGCTGGAGTGTACGATCTTGAGATGCTCTATGATGAGGGTGACACTAAGAGATTGAGATGGGGGGAGGCCTATTTGGATAAAACTCTAGGCACAGATACAGCGAAGCAACGCGCCCAGTCACCAGTGCATCATGTCAGTCAACTTAAAGCCCCCGTGCTGATCATACACGGTGAAGATGATGAGCGAGCCCCAATTGAGCATGCTGAGGCGCTTAAAGATGCTTTAGATAAGGCTAGTCATCCTTATGAATGGCTAGTGAAAGATAAAGAAGGTCATGGTTTCTATAAAGAGCAGAATATCCTTGAAGCAAATAAGGCAATATTGAGCTTCTTAGATAAATATATTGGCCAGCATCGTTAACCCACTTGCTTGATAAGCAAGCTGGAGCATCAGTGATAGTTGGTGCTCCATTTTTATTTTTTATCCCCATTTTACCTCAGAATGCGTGATTTCAGTGGCAACTTTTGGTTTATGCGTTGCCTCAATGAACCCGTAGGCACACTTCAAAAGCTCACCCATTATTGTGAACACTTAGATAAGCGACGACATCATTTTTATGCTTATGTCATAGCAAAACTATACGTCAATGGAGTTAAAGCAGCAGTCCCTAATGTTCGGCGCTGGATTATTCATAAAGCAGACAAATATAGTTTGGCCACCTCATCAGATGTTGGTTGACGAGGGTTACCACCCATACAAACGTCTGCCATCGCTTTATTAATCCATAAATCAATATCAGTTTCTTTGATTCCTAGAGCAGAGAAACCTGAAGGAATTCCCACCTCAACAGAGAGTTTACAGATAAGTTCTATCGCAAGTAATGCAGCATCTTTATCATTAAGTTGGCTTGTGTCGCCCCCCATAGCTTCAGCAATTGCTCTGTAACTTTCTGGTGCAGTCTCGGCATTAAATTTACTGATAATGGGTAGCAATATTGCGTTACAAACACCATGAGGCAAATCATGTGTAGCACCCGGTTGATGTGCTAAAGCGTGAACCGCGCCGAGGCCTGCGGAGTTGAAAGACATACCTGCTAAGAATTGAGCATCGGCAAGCATACTACGTGCCTGAAGGTTTTCCCCATCTTTAACAGCAACAGGAAGCCATTTATAAATAAGTTTCACAGCTTCTAAGGCAGTAGGTTTAGTCAGGGTGTGCGCGCCTGGAGTAACTATTGATTCAATAGCGTGTGTTAGCGCATCCATACCTGTAGCGGCTGTGATGTGTGAGGGTAATCCTATCATCAGGGTCGGATCGTTCACTGCTATATCAGGAATCTGTTTTGGATCAATGATAAGCATTTTAACAGTGCGCTTTTCATCTATAATGACAGAGTTAGAAGTCATTTCAGCAGCAGTACCAGCCGTTGTATTAATAGCGATAAAGAAATCACCATCATTCTTAACTAAGCCAATTCCGTCATAATCACAAATATCACCATCATTTACAGTCACAATCCGAATTGCTTTAGCGCAATCTGTCGGGCTACCGCCACCTATCGATATAAAACAATCACATTGGTTATTAATGTAAATATCCTTACCTTTGCGCACTAATTTATCGGTTGGGTTCGGTGTGACTTCATCAAACGTAACGTAATCCAAACTTTTTTCATCTAAGGCTGCGTAAAGTGAACTCAACACACCCAGATCGACTAAGTTTTTGTCAGTAACAATTAACGCTTTTTTTACCGGCTGAGAAGACAAAATTGCTATTGCTTCAGCAACAGCACCTTCACCAGACAAGCTTAGCTTTGGCATATTTAATGCGAATACCATGTGATTCCCCTCTAATTTAAAAAACTTGTAATAATACAGGCATAATATAAAATTAAATTATTTTCCATCGTTATATTCTAATGTTGTTCTATCTGTGGTGATGGAATTAATTTCGTTTCATAGTTATGCTTACTAGGAGTCTAAGACTCCAGACTCTACATAAAAAATAAAACTGATATCTAATAACATTCGAGATAACATATTTGTGGAGTAGAACTGTAAAGCACCGTTTTTTTAATGTTCACTACCAGAGTTAATAGTTAGAAGGTTATTTTTATAATCTATAATGCTCACTTTTGCACTCAAGATCTTGGTTAACTTGCATCTAATTTAATATCATCTAACAGACTCGTCTGGATTGTAAAAATGAGAGTTAAGTTACTTAGTGTTAATATATTTAACCTTATATACTCGTTCTACTATTTGTTTAATTTCTTTATGTAGATGTACTTTAGCTAATTTTTAATAAAAAACTAAGACTTTCATCACAAACTGGCCGATATTGATTGTAGCTATATGAAGACATGCAGAAGGATAGTTATTTTTTAATTGAGTTTAATTATTTTTTGACTTCGACGCTTTGAGTGGATTTGCTGCAGATATTTGTAAGGAGAGAGTAAATCGGGGTACTCACCAAAAAGTAACTAAATTTCATTGCTGCATACGCGTAACGCGCAGAGCTATTCGTGCAGGTGATCGAGGGATATATTTCTAAGTGCTATTACGATATGAGCCGGACTTAATATTTCTAGTGAAAGCTAGATACAAGTCATCCCAGAATTTGGCAAATTGTTTCATGGATCAGTTGGCACACTTCAAGAGACTAACTGTTACTTAGATAAGCACCGACGATTTTTTGACGTTGACACGCACTAAGCCCGTAATTACGGGCTTAGTGCTATTTCCTTTTGACTGATTTAAGGGTAATAATCTCTAAATTTTATAGCTGATCCCAAATTTCAAGGTTCTTGGCTTACCGACATTCACTTCCCCATTTTCACCGCCACCTAAGTAGTCGGTATCGAACAGATTCTCTATTTTTAGTCTCAATTGTAGGTCGCTCCCAGCCACTGGAAGTATGTAGCTGATGCCTGTATCGATCCGGGTGTAGGCGGACTTTTTGAAGCTGTTATCGGCGTCGCCAAAACGGGCGCCTTCATAAAAGGCGCCTAAATTAAAGGCAGCACGATCTGTGATCGAATATTTAGCCCAGATGGATGCTGTCCACTCGGGGACATCTTCGGGGCGGTTGCCCTGATATTCATCATGGGATTCATATTCTGCATTGAGATACATAAGCGAAGTGAGCAGTGATAAGTCATCGTTGATCTGGCCGATAGCACCTAATTCGAAGCCCTTGTGACGCTGAACGCCACCTTGGGCTGTGGCGGGGTCATCTGATGTACCTAAGTTGACTATGATGTTGCTGCGCTTGATATCAAATACCGCTGCGTTAAGGCGCAGCTTTCCCGATAATAGTTCCCACTTAGTACCTAATTCATACATCTCGCCCTTGATAGGGTCGAGTTCTGTGCCGTAGTTAGCATCTTCATCATCCAGTACTCGGCCCTGAGGCTCGAAGCTTTCGCTGTAGTTAACGTAGATAGAAGCATTTTTTGAAGGGTGGTAGATGACCCCTAATTTGGGCAGTATAGACTGACTATCAGCATCAGTTTTTTCTTGTTTATCGTAACGTACCCCAAGGAGCATCTGCCATTGGTCATTGAGAGTGATCAGATCTTGGGCAAATGCACCGTAGTATTTATAATGCTCTAACTCGGCATCAGCATCGGCATAATCTAGATCCGGTTGAGGAATGATGATGTCGGTATTGATATTGCTTGGATCCATACTTCCTTTGATTTTTAGAGAGCTGTATTCGTGCTTGAGATAGTTGCCCCCGAACAGTAGGTCGTGTTGCAAACCGCCAAGTTGAACTGTACCCACTAAGTCTAAATATGAGGATTGTTGCTGCCAATCTTCCAGCTTGTTATAGGGCTCATTTTCATAGCTTCCGGTATCGGGATTATAACTGCTGGTTTGAGGCTTACTTTCCCAGCGTTCACGCTCGTTATGCTGCTTGTTATAGCCAGCATTTATATTCCAGTCATCGGTTAAATGATAACTAACATTGGCGCCATAGTTCTCGCTTTGGGCATCGATCTTGGTCCAGGGCATATCCCAGATGGTGTCATCGCCGCCGATAACATTGCCCTGATCATCAACCAGAGAGCCGCTATCTTGACCGGCGACTTCATCTGACTTGTTATAGTTAAGGGACAGCGTGAGGTTGTCACCGATATCAAAGTCGGTTACCAAACTGCCGACGAAAAACTCACTTTCCTGTGCACTGCCGTCTTGGTATTCACGCCAGTTTTTATTGTCTTGCTGCTCGACAATGGCGCGGTAACGTATGGTTTGAGCTTCATTTAAGCTGCCACCAGCATCGAGCATGCCTCGTAGCGAGCCATTGTCATCGCCTTTTACCCCGATCTCTAGAAATGAATCATAAGTTGGTTTCTTAGTGACCAGGTTGACTAGCCCACCAGGGGTCGACTGACCATAAAGCAAGCTGGATGGACCTTTGAGAACTTCGATACTATCCACAAGAGCCATGGGTAAACGATATTTAGAGAAGTGCTGGTGGCCATCTTTAAGTAAGTTGGTATTTTCGTCTAGGCTGAAACCTCGCAGACTAAATCTTTCTCTGTCTGTTGTGACACGTCCAATGGACACACTGGCATCATTTTTCAGTGCATCACCTAGGGTTAGGATCATCTGGTCATCCATTATTTCAGTTGGGATCACGGTTACCGACTGAGGGGTATTAAGTAGAGACACATCTGAGCGCATGGCGGCATGGGCTTGATCTGTTTTGTAGTGCTGCTGGCGTCTAATAACTGTTATTACTTCAATATCCTGACTGGCTTCTTGGACATTGCTTGCTAATATTGTCTTATTAGGAACATTATTGATTTGTGGTGCGGCGCACGCTGTAGAGTGAAGAATGCCAGCGATAACAGCCGAGATTAATTTAACTTGGGTGTTCATAGATAAACCTAAATGATTCATTGCATGCGTACTTTCTCTGAGTTTGAGTTGAATAAACGTCGAAAGTCTCATCCATTTTTTACATGTGGCAATGAGGTGTTATGTGAATGTATTATTATCCCTTAAATATTAATGTTAATCAATCTCATTACTAATATTTATTATGTATAAAGTGCAGTTAGTTTGGGTTAATGTTTTTTTGTGAAACGTATCATGAAGGCTTCGTTTTTAACCTTTCATTTTGCTTGAATATGATTCATTTTCATGTCTACATCTAAAGTAGGCAGGTAAGTGGAGTATTTTAGATAACCTTGAGGTTAGGGTATTAAAATATATATCTTTTTTTAATGTTAGTTTTTTGACATACTTCAATTTAAGCGCTTGTGACAACCCATCACCACCTTCGGTATTTAGATGAGAATAAGTACAGGCTTTACTTTGATAGAGCTAGTCATCACCATTTTGTTAATTGCCATTCTCTCTGTGGTGGCTTTGCCACGTCTTATGACCAACTCAAGTTACAGTGCCTTTACCCTGCGTGATGAGTTTATTAGTGAGCTACGTAAAGTTCAGCTGATGGCGATGAATAATCAAGATCGCTGTTATCAGCTAGAGGTCGATAACGAGGGTTATCAACTGGTTCGTTTCGATGATGCTACTTGTACCGGTAATAGCGTGTCAGAGCCAAAGCAAGCATTCGCAGGAGGAGGGAGTTTACAGTTAATATCAACGACTTCGAGTACATTTAATCTTAGTTTTAATACTTCTGGCATCTCCAGTTTAGCTTGCTATGGTGAATGTATTAACGTGATTGCCGATGAAACATTAGTCATCAATATTGAAAGTCAGGGCTATATTTATGGTCGTTAAGCCTTTTAAGTTTAATAAAACACAGACACGAGATCATTTAGCTCGAAAATCTAATGGTTTTACTCTTATTGAACTTATTGTCGGTATGGTCGTTCTTAGTATCGCCTTAGTGATGCTGACCAGTATGTTATTTCCTCAGGCCGATCGCGCCGCCGAAACCTTGCATCGAGTTCGTTCAGCTGAGCTTGCTCAATCACTACTCAATGAAATCTGGAGTAAGCGCTATGACCAACATACTAATCCAAACGGAGGTGTACCTGCGTGTGGTGCGGTTGCAAGACCAAGCTTAGGCTTATCTGCTGGGGAAACCTGTACAGCCGAGAGTGAGTTAGGTCCTGACGAAGGTGAAGACCGTAATAGCTTTAACGATGTTGATGATTATCATGGCCTTCTTTTGACAGATTTGATGCTTAATTCTGATGACACCTATGCGAGTCAATACCCTAACTATCAATTATCGGTCACCGTCGAGTACCTGTCAGAGTCGGGTTTAAATCAAAAACTCATTACCATCGCTGTGACCACGCCAAATAATGAAGTGATCACTTATAATTTGGTTCGGAGTAATTACTGATGCGCGCTTTTACAACAGGTAAACCCTCTGGATTTACGCTGGTGGAGATGGTGGTTGTCATCATTATTCTTGGTGTCATGATGGTGGGGGTCAATAGTTTTGTCATCATGGGAACGCGTATCTTCGTTGAGTCGACTTCGGTCGATCAAGTATTAAGTCAGAGTCGTTTTGTTATTGAGCGCATGACCCGCGAGCTACGCAATGCGGTACCAAACAGCCTGCGGGTGACAGATAATCCCAGTACGTTTCAGTGTCTCGAATTCGTGCCTATTGAGGCCAGTGCCTCCTACTTGGATCTGCCCATCTTTCCCCAAACAGCAAGTGATGAAGGTACCATCATGACGCCATCGTTGGGTATTAGCCCTGATCATAAAATGTTGGTTTATCCACTGCAAGTGTCCCACATTTACTCTGCCACACCTGCAGCGACTGAGGGCCGGTTATTTGACATCGATACATACGAGCCAACAACCAATACTATTCGCTTCGATCGTGCAGTGCGCTTTAGCGAGTCATCGCCAAGGGCTAGGTTTTTTATGGTGGCCAATGCGGTGAGTTACTGTTTTTTTGTTAATGGGGATATTAGGCGTTACCAAGGGTATAATATGTTTAATATCAACCAGCCCACACCGACAGACATGGTGGGAGGGGATTCTGGCAGTGCTCTTATGGCTGAGAACCTAGTGATAAACAATAACAGTTGGCCCATATTGTATACTCCGGGAACTTTGGTGAATAATGCAGTAGTGCAATTAACACCGCGATTTGAAGTTAATGGCCAAGAGTTTCAATATCAACATCAGGTGCAGGTGGTCAATGTTCCCTAATATTAATCGACGAAACCTCAATGCTTCTCAAAGCTTTGCTCATTACTCCTTACTTAATAGGCGGATGGCAAAGCAGCAGGGCAGTGCCTTGGTGATAGGCGTTTTCATTATTACCGTGATGTTTTTAATGGCATCAGCCTTGATCAATGTGCTCGATGACGCCGATAAACAGGTGAGCTTGGAAGTGTGGGGCACGCGGGCTTTGGCGGCGGCAAATTCAGGTGCCGATAGCGCGCTGGCACAGTTGTTTCCATTGGATGGCTCTGGAGCAAGTTGCGGCAATGTTTCAGAGGCTTGGACGCCGCCGGATGCTCCCGGATTTCATCAGTGCAGTGTCTTGCTCACTTGTACGCCAACAACGGTTGCTAGTGTCACTCGCTTTCAAATCACCAGTAGCGCCACCTGTGAAACCGGAGACTGTAGTAGCATTAACGGCAATTGCCTTAGAGTTAATCGTAAGGTGGAGGTGGCAGCCCGTGATTAATCATCATTTTATACTTATTAAGCCTTTGTTGGTGTTATTGCTTGCCTTAGTGTCTATTCAAGCTACAGCTTCTGATGAC
>JBAHZX010000025.1:0-5763 GCA_037132815.1 Shewanella sp. | reverse complement strand
TTAAGATCACCAGTGCTAGGGCATCAGTTTGGTCAAGTTCAACTGTCAATCAAGCAACAACTGAAACACATTAAAGACAAGCAAGACTTACTGAAGGCATACGCTTCAGCCCTTTCGGCACTGTCTCACAGCAGTCATTATTATCTGGTCAATACCATTGGTGAAACGCTCGACACCAGTAATATTGGTGAGTTTTGGTTGGCCTTATATCTAGCCGAAGGACTTATTGAACCCTATACACAACAAAGCCGGGAAAACATTATTTACCATTTTTCTCGCCAACTGAAGGTATTTAGGTCTAAGGTCGCGTTAGATTTTTATTCCGCGGCGAGCATAAAACCTTATAACAGACTCAATGTTGAATTTATCAAGTCATTCGCAGGAGAATGGACCCTCCCTGAAGATTATCCCTACAACTTTTATGCTATTGTCACTTCTGGTCCTCTATATTATCAGCAGCTTTGGCAAGCCTCGCTATCTCAATACCTCTACCAATATACTAAACACTGTAAACATCAACACAGAGTATTTAATATTCTAATGATCAATGAAGATTCCAAAACAATAAGTCAAAGGCTAAAGGTATTACTCGGTGGTTCTGTCGATGCTCTATCTCTTATTAAAAGAATACAAAATAGGTTATCTTATCCAAAAAAATCTCCTCAAAATCATGACGCTTTCACTTGCCCGATTATAGTCTGATTGCAGTAAGTCCAGCGTCGACTATTTGGGAAGGCTGGGATACGTTGCAAGCTCAAGTGTCAGGCTATCGTTTAGCTAATGTTTTCTGCTGGCACTATGAGATCTGACTAAGAGACAGCTACCCAACACGAAGGGTAGCCCCGATATTTTCGCTACGCTCTGTTAATTGAGCTGCATAATAACGACTCTGTGTTTACGTCTCTCTTCATTAGACGCATTCAGGCTCAGAGATAACGTGTCGCCCAAGCCGATGACATTAATACGTGCATGACTTAGACCTTGTGCAATTAATTCTTGCTTGACTGCCTCGGCACGCCTTAATGATAACCACTGATTAAACGTTTTATCATCTACACTGTCGGTATGACCTTTAAGAAGACTGACGGGGTTGCTGATAAAAAGTTGATTAATGGCAATAATGATGGGCCTATTTACCGTTCAATTTTCGGGATTATTTAAGATTGAAAAATGAGGGGATCTCTAAGGGTAGAATGGGTAGGCTATTTGATTTAATCATAAATAGTCGGAATAGGCTTACGCTTATGCTGCGTTGCCTTATAGATCCCAACGAGTTTGTCATTTACAAAACTATCGACTGACTGACCTTCCAGAAAATCATCAATTTGATCGTAAGTGAGTCCCAGTGCCACTTCATCCTCAAGTTGTGGGTTATTATCTTCAAGATCGGCCGTTGGTGCTTTAGTCACTAATATTGCAGGTGCGCCTAAGAAAGCCGCGATCTGACGTACCTGACGCTTATTTAAGCCAAAGAGTGGTGCTAAATCACAAGCTCCATCACCCCATTTGGTATAAAAACCTGTGAGATTTTCGGCGCTATGATCGGTACCAACCACCAACCCGCCCGTTAAGCCTGCAATATCATATTGTGCGACCATTCGCATCCTAGCTTTTACATTGCCTTTGACGAAATCGAGCTTATCCTTATCATTAAGCTCTATGCCTGCCGCCTCTAACCCAGATAAAGTACTGGCATGAACACCGACGACTCCTTTATGTATATTGATGGTAACTTGCTTGGAAGGAGAGATAAATTGACAGGCTAATTGTGCCTCATCTTCATCTTTTTGAACATTGTAGGGAAGACGTACGGCAATAAACTGATACGTGTCCTGTTCTGCCTCATGATTGAGTTCATCTACTGCCAGTTGACATAAACGCCCCGCAAGAGACGAGTCGACCCCACCACTGATCCCAAGCACTAAACTCTGACAGTGTGACTCTTTAAGTTTCAATTTGATGAAAGCAACACGCCTCTGCACTTCATATTCTGGCTCTATTGCAGCTTGAACCTTCATTTCACGTAATATCTGTCCTTTCACAATCTAAGCTCCAATTAAATAAACATGTGTCGCTGATGATTTTGATATTATGAGCCAAAATATTTATTAATACACTGTTTTATTTAGCCATATTCATATGAATATGGCTTTTTATTATCCTAGCAAAATGAATATTCTCGTTATCTCAATCACGCGCTATTCCCCACGCACTTGCAATAATTTACAATACCTTTCGTTCTCAATCCCTATAAAAGGGACAAGGGTTAAATTGGATTTAAATATGGAACTGCAGTTTCTCATCTCTCTTGCCATTATTCACTCTGTCGCTTTGGCCAGTCCTGGCCCTGATTTTGCGTTAGTCGTGAAGATGGCCAGCCAGGAAAGTCGGGCGACGGCTATTGCCTCTGCGGTAGGCATATCTGTGGCGATCTTGCTACACAGTTTACTCTGTGTCACCGGAGTGAGTTTAATCATCAAGAGTTCAGACTTACTCTTTGTCACCGTACAGTTGATAGGGGCAAGTTATCTTGGCTGGATGGGTATATGTGCAATTAGAAGAACTGCATCCCAGTGGCATAATAAAGTGAGTTCACAGGCTGTGAACGGTAGCAGTCACCTTGGATTATCCATCAAACAAGGGTTTTTCCAAGGCTTATACACGAACCTGTTAAACCCCAAAGCGATGGTGTTCTTTATCACGCTATTTTCAGCCATGTTCACACCTGATATCAACTTCATCACTAAGGTAAGCGCCGTGTTAATTATGCTTATTTTATCGTTATGTTGGTTTATATTGATTGCCTTAGTTTTATCTAATCCCCTTATTCAACTTAAAGTAACAAGAGCTGGCCCAGTAATTAACCTAGTCACTGGCATACTGTTTATTTCTGTCGCTGTCATCATAGTCACTGGCATAAGGATCTGAGTTTTAAACAGCTTACTGTTTGTAATAAAAACAATTAGAATGCGGAGCTTAACGGGCTATTATTTGGCTGATTATCCTCGCCGATGGTTATCTGCTGATTAATGTTAGCCGTCAATAAACGTCGGCTTATCAAGTCGACCACGATGTTAAGCATGGCGGTACACACCAACAAAAATAGTGCTGAGCTATAGCGGATCTCAGCAAAACCACTGTCGATATAAAAACCTAAGGTCACAACACCTAACATTCCAAAGATAGCCGTCTCACGTAAGATCACTTCGAAACGATAAAATATCAGCCCCATAAGGTTGGGGTATATTTGAGGTAATATTTCATAGCAATATCCGTCAAGCTTAGCATTATAATGTGCTGAAACCTCTAATTTATCTGACTGTTTAACGGTTAAATAAGCAATCAGCGCACCATTATGAAGCGCCAAAGCCAGCATGGCAGGTAGCATGGATGGACCTAATAGCATCATAAAAATGAAGGCGAAAATATATTCAGGTACGGATCGTAACACTAGCAAACCAAACTTGGCACAGGTCGAAAGCACAGGTCCTGTCAGTCTTCTGCACGAAATAGCCGAGCTAAACAAGGCAATAATATGGGCCATAGCCAGCGCGGATAAGGCGAGCAGTAAAGTAATGATTAAACCTGGTAGGGCTTGGGTGAAGAATAAGCTCTGTGCCCAATTCAGCAACTGATTAGCAAGATTTAAATCAATTTGACGCCAATGTTCTACGTGCTGCAAGGCAGGAGGTAAGATGTCTACAGTGATGAAACGCCATAACAACATGCCATCGATACTAGGAATATTAGGCAGAGTATATATACCAGCCAAAATATAAAACGCAATGAGCTTAGGTCGGCACCAATACCCTATCGTACCAATCAAGACTATAAACAAAATTAACAGGGCTGCACCTTCATTATAATTACCCTGCCTAAAAGCTGTTTCCAGATAAAAACCTATTGTTGGCATACCGATAAATCCCAACACGGCACTACTTCTTAGGGCGCATTCAAACCGATAACGAATATAAGCAAAGATGGAGGGTAATACATGACTGACACGACCATAAAAATATAAACTGATCCTATCTGTATTAGCTGGCAAGGTTTGAGCCGTTGCCTGAGGTGCCTGTATCAATATGTCACTAAAAACTCTAGCAAAAGTAGCACCATAGGGCAATGCTATTGCCAATATCCCCGTAATAGGTGACAAACCAAATACTTGCAGAAACAGAAGTGCCCAAAATATTTCATGAATGGATCGTGTTACCGCACAGAAGGCCGCAACAAAGCGGTTGGCGTACAGAAAAGATAAAGGTACCCCAAAGAGCAAGCCTCCAACAACCCCGAGCAAAGCGAAAGATACCGTTTGCCAAAGAGATTCAAATAAGTATTCGGTGGCAAAAAAATCAGGTTGAATAAATCCCTCAGCCATCCTTAATAACTCATTCCACGGATCAAGTGAGATTATTTCGGTATCGGACAAGGCGAAACACCCAGCAGCAATAAGCCACAATAATAAGGTGACCTTCTGCCAATAACTAAAGAATGGGAAATGTTGGCTCACATCCGCAGCCTTAGATTTAGGCATGGTTTAATGTATCTGAAACCGTTCTGCAAACGGAGTCAGAATAAAGTTCATCTATGTGACTTGAAGTTATATCACCATGAGAAATATCCAGTTTTAGGTGGCCCTGACTCAAACCTATGACACGATCAAAATGTGATAGTGCAGATGACTTATCATGCAATACCATGATCACGGTTTCATGACGATCAAACACGAGATCTAATAAACGTTTTCCCATAATAGGATCTAAAGCCGAAAAAGGCTCATCACCAATGAAAATGGATTTCTCTTGGTAGAGTGCCCTGGCTAATGCGACGCGTTGTCGTTGACCACCAGAAAGGGTTGAAAGTTTTTTACTGATATGGAAATCAAGTTCGAGTTCCTGACATAAATTATCGACTTGATTAAATGGTTTTTTGAATGGAACCAGCAAATTGACTAGATTATAAACCCAATGATACCTAGCTAATGCCCCCATATAAATATTATGATACGTACTTAAGCTATCAACCAAACCCTGCTTTTGTGAGCAGTAAGCTGCATTGTCTTTTAGTATCTTATAAAGGTGAAATAGTAGCGTTGTTTTTCCGGCACCTGATGTGCCGACTATGGCCACCTTCTCTCCTGCTTCTATTGTCAAAGAGAGCCGATCGATAGCCAGCTTATCGGCATATTTAAGAGTCAAATTTTCAAATTTTATCATAGTGAATAAATATTTATCAATAAGTCCTATGGCTTTAACTATATTTTCAACAGGTTGGTAATCTTCACTTTAAATTTTTACGAAAGGCTTTCTTAGAAAATTAACGAGAAGCTCTGTATCTCTTATGTTGAGCAGGATTTTGTCAGCATAATATTAAAATCGTCAGTAGAGAAACCCATCCAGTGAAATACACCTTCAGCCTTTTTACCTAGGTTTAGTTAAATAAAATATAGTGGCGTAAGACGACCCAATGTAGCGTATTTTGAACTATAGATATAAAGTACAACCATGTAAAATTAGTCTCATGAGATGATACTCTGACGAAATGAGTAGAATTTTAACGAGAACGACTTCATAAACAAAGTGATTTATTGTAAAAATAAGATGTAAAAGCAATTCTATTGCCATTTATCGGCAAAACAAGTCAGCTGGTATTAAGTTATGCTCAAGTAAAGTATAGGTAAATACGGATATTGGCAATATTCCTTGATTTAAGTAAACTGTTGTATAAAGTTTTATAGGTATAAAATTATGAGAATTTTGGTTG
>JBAHZX010000016.1:0-14742 GCA_037132815.1 Shewanella sp. | reverse complement strand
CACATGAGGCCCTGTGACCCCGCCTCTCTGGGCCAGACCGGTAAAACTAAATACTATGTCCGTTGGCACATTGGCGCTCATTGCAAGGAGTTCACACATTAATTAATACCTTCAATTACATCTGGATTATTATTTAAATTTTAATACATTCTATCTATTTGAAGTACAAAGTGGAATCTCGACTTTAACAATATATATAAACATTCATTTGAAATAAAACTTGTAATAATTTCCACATAGGTTTAATTTCCATGTGACACAGGTCAGACCACGCTTTATAATTGTGATTACGATTGAAAACTCTGACCTAAACTCAATATTTAGGTCACACCTTAAGGAGAGTAACAGTGATTAGCTTAATATGGATCTTCGCATTTCTTTTTGTATTAGGCACACTCGCCTATCTAAAAGTGTCATTGTTAACATCTAGCATCATTGCCGCAGTCGTTATGACTGTCGGATCGGCAACTGAAGCCATGAATCCCCTATTGTGGATCATTTTCTTAGCCATCGCCCTACCATTAAATATCAATGAATTTCGTAAAAACTTCCTCACTAAGCCATTATTAAAAATCTATCGAGGCATCATGCCTGAGATGTCTTCTACCGAAAAAGAAGCCATTGAAGCAGGTACCACTTGGTGGGAAGCCGATTTATTTGCGGGAAATCCAGATTGGAAAAAACTCCACAACTATCCAGTAGCTAGGTTGAGTGCCGATGAACAGGCCTTTTTAGACGGCCCCGTTGAAGAGGTCTGTAAGATGCTCAATCAGCATCAGGTCTCACATCAACTGGGTGATCTTCCTGCCGAAATCTGGCAATACCTGAAAGATCATGGCTTTTTTGCCATGATCATCAAGAAAAAATACGGCGGCCTCGAGTATTCAGCCTATGCTCAATCGCGCGTGTTACAAAAACTTGCAGGTCTCAGCAGTGAGCTTGCCTCTACCGTCGGTGTACCTAACTCTTTGGGCCCAGGAGAACTTTTACAACACTATGGTACACCCGAACAGCAAGACCATTACTTACCTAGACTCGCTCAGGGTCTGGAAGTCCCTTGTTTTGCTCTCACGAGCCCAGAAGCGGGTAGTGATGCCGGTGCCATCCCTGACTTTGGCATAGTGTGTAAAGGCCAATGGGAAGGTGAAGAAATACTCGGTATGACATTAACCTGGAACAAGCGCTATATCACCCTAGCTCCGGTCGCTACAGTACTGGGGCTAGCATTTAAATTACGCGATCCAGATCAGTTACTGGGAGACAAAGCCGAGCTAGGAATAACCTGTGCCCTGATACCTACCAACATGGACGGTGTTGAAACGGGGCGTCGCCACTTCCCACTCAACTGTATGTTCCAAAACGGCCCAACCAGAGGCAATGAAGTCTTTGTGCCGCTAAGCTTCATTATAGGTGGCCCAAAAATGGCCGGACAAGGCTGGCGTATGTTAGTCGAATGTCTGTCGGTGGGACGCGGTATCACCTTACCCTCAAACTCAGCAGGTGGCGTTAAGATCGCTGCGGTGGCAACCGGTGCTTATGCGCGGATCCGTCGGCAGTTTAAACTGCCTATCGGCAAGCTTGAAGGCATCGAAGAACCTATGGCACGTATTGGTGGTAATGCCTACCTGATGGATGCAGTGACGAGTCTAACCACAACGGGCATCGACCTAGGTGAAAAGCCATCGGTTATTTCTGCCATCGTAAAGTACCACCTAACAGATAGAATGCAAAAATGTATCATTGATGCCATGGATATCCACGGTGGTAAAGGGGTGTGTTTAGGCCCAAATAACTACTTAGGTCGTGGCTATCAGGCAGCGCCTATCGCCATTACAGTAGAAGGTGCAAATATATTAACTCGCTCTATGATCATCTATGGTCAAGGTGCTATACGTTGCCACCCGTATGTGATAACCGAAATGGAATCGGCGTTCGATACCGATGCTAATCGCGGCCTAGATACCTTCGACTCTGCGATATTTGGTCATATAGGATTTACTATCAGTAACTTGGTGCGTAGTTTCTGGCTTGGTCTGACATTTTCAAAATGCTCCAATGCCCCTTATTCAGATAAGACCAAGCGTTATTATCAACAAATGAATCGCTTTAGCGCTAACCTCGCTCTACTCTCCGATCTGGCGATGGCGACATTAGGCGGTGAACTGAAACGTAAAGAGCGCATATCTGCAAGGTTAGGCGATCTGCTCAGTCAGCTCTACCTCACCTCTGCAACTCTTAAACGATATCAAGATGAAGGGCGTCAAACTGAAGATTTACCATTGGTTCAGTGGGCTGTAGAAGATTCATTATATAAATTACAGGATTCACTGGATGATCTGCTCAACAACTTCCCTATGGGATTAGGTTTGGTTCTTCGTGGCATTATTTTCCCATTTGGTCGTCCCCTCAAGAGACCAAGCGATAGGTTAGATCATAAAGTGGCGACTATTATGCAGACACCTTGTGCTAGCCGAGAACGTTTAGGTAAGGGGCAGTTTTGGACGCCATCTGAGAATAACCCCGTCGGAATTCAGGAACAGACATTGATAGATATTATTGCCTGTGAACCATTACATGACAAGGTCTCTAAGGCTGCTGGTAAACGTATTCCATTTATGTGGTTAGATAAAGTTGCTGCACAAGGCAAAGAGTTAGGTGTACTCACTGATGAGGAAGTGGCCCTACTCGAACGTGCCGAGGTCGGTCGTTTAAAATCAATCAATGTGGATGACTTTGATCCTGATGAGTTGAAAGCCATGATGATAAGCAAACAAGATCATGGGCAGGCGGCTTAATCGATTTGAACGATCTAGTATTTAAATGAACAAATATGGACACAATAAAGCCTTTGTCTTTCGACAAGGGCTTTATTGGTTGACGGAGCGATTGAAATCTTCAGGCATGATCAAATCAATTTAATATAAAATGGCCTAATCCCGCCAGACACAGTGTCCACCCTTAGCCACGATATCGAGTCGCGCTTCATGCTTTGCTAGTTCATCGACCGATGCTGCGATCACTTTAAGTTTTGTGCGTTCTTGGCTTAATCGCATTATCCCACTGGCACCTTCCCCAGTATCGCTGGAGAGATTAAACTTGGTCTGGCCGCCAGTCATTATCAGATAGACATCAGCCAAAATCTCCGCATCCAATAATGCACCATGGAGCTCGCGACGTGAGTTATCTATGCCATAACGTTTACATAATGCATCAAGATTATTTTTCTGACCTGGATGCAAATACTTCGCTATGGCTAAGGTGTCTAGAATAGAACACATATCCGCCGTTTTGGGCCCTTTAGGCCGCAATAAGCCAAACTCATGATCCATAAAGCTGATATCAAAGCTCGCATTGTGTGCCACAACTTCAGCACCATCAATAAACTCGATAAAACTCTGTGCTATTTCAGAAAATTTTGGCTTATTAGTCACATATTCATTGGTAATACCATGGACTTCGATCGCTTCTTCATCGATAAGCTGTTGCGGATTGATGTATTCATGATAATGGCGACCGGTCAAGCGACGGTTAATCACCTCGACACAACCAATCTCGATAATTCGATGACCAAGGGAGATAGCGCCAGCCTCTTGGTTCATACCTGTGGTTTCAGTATCGAGAATGATCTGACGTTTTGCACTGGACACAATATTCATAAATTTACTAACACTTATTAAGTTTTTGGGTATACTCGCCTGATATTCTGCCTATGGTAACAACTTGATGTTAAAACCGCTCTCTATATTTACCGATGGATCCTGTTTAGGAAATCCAGGCCCTGGAGGTTATGGGGTGGTAATGAAATATAAATCTCAAGTCAAAGAACTCTCCGACAGCTTCGTATTAACCACCAATAACAGAATGGAACTATTGGCCCCCATCATCGCATTGGAAGCATTGAAAGAACCCTGTAAAATAGTACTCACCAGTGACAGTCAATACATGCGACAAGGCATAACTCAGTGGATTCACGGTTGGAAGAAAAAAGGCTGGTTAACCTCCACGAAACAACCAGTAAAAAATGTCGATCTTTGGAAACGCTTAGATACAGCAGCAACATCCCATCAAATAGAGTGGCGTTGGGTTAAGGGTCATGCCGGCCATATAGAAAATGAACGTTGTGATACCTTAGCCAGAATGGCTGCAGAAGGCAAGCCTACTCAGAAAGACGAAGGTTATCCGGTTTAACCCTGACTTTATGATTAAACCGACAAGTCATTAAAATTGATACAGAAGGCGATAAATGCATCACACAGTGGTGTAAAACTTCGGCCTTTATGCTGGATGCGATAAAACTGTCTCGTTAACTTGAGTCCTTCAACTTCAATAATAGCCAACTCCTTGCGGCTCAACTCTTTTTCAAGGGACAACTCAGACAATACTGCAAGTCCAGCTCCCTGTTTAACCGCTTGTTTTATCGCATCTGGTGTACTGAAGCTGAACCTTTCTATGGGCTGCATTTCCAGGGTATTAGCTGCACGAATAAAATAATCTCGGGTACCAGACCCCTTTTCTCTCATGACCCAAGCTTGCCCACATAATTCCTCAGGGTGAACTCGTTTACCCGCAAGAGGATGAGCCGTATGGCAAAAAACAAGCAAGTTATCCTTATGCCATGGCTCTACTTCTATACGACTATCGAGACACTGCCCCTCAATAAATCCAACTTCGGATCTGAATTCCAATACGGATTTTATGACAGCCTGAGTATTATTAATATCGAGATTGACGTAGGCTAGAGGGTGTTGTTGACAAAAGGCCACAGCACTTTTTGCCATTAAGTAATTACCGATTGTAGAGCTAGCACTCACATTTAATGTACCACTCACTTCGGTTACTGTAGAAGAGAACTGATGTTCTATCCGCTCTACTTTCTGTAATGCCTCGGTAGCCAATGGCAGCAAAAGATGACCTTGAGAATTTAATCTCAATCGGTTACCCACCCTATCAAATAGTCTAGCACCCAATTGTGTCTCTAATTCAGACAGGGCCATAGAGGTCGCTGGCGCCGATAAATTCATCATTTTAGCCGCTCTAGAAACTTGACCACTGTGGGCGATGGCTTCAAAAATTGATAATTGTTTTAGTGTTATTCGCATTTAATTCTATTGTTTTTGTCTCATCGCATTTTTTAACGACGTTCTTCCAGCGGTGGGGACCGGATTCCAATTAGACTGACGGACTTCCCGCCTTTCATGTATAGGTGTCAATGGTGTTTCTAGCTTGCGAGCGACAATCAGATAGACACTACCCGTTCCGGGCAACCATGACTTAAGCGCATTCTGCCAGATGCTTTCCGAGCGTATTTCACTCAATAAATGATGGTGAATAATGCGTTCATCAGCAACGACTTGATAACCTAATAATCCAAGCCAGTCTTTAACTCTCGCGGGGGTAAAGAACCGACCACACCAAGGAAGTTGGTCTTGATACTTGGGTATGATTTTACCGATAAAAGCTGGGCTTAAGGGGTTAAACCCCACAATAAATAAATACCCTCCAGATATGAGCACTCTATCCATTTCACGCAGTAACTTATATGGATCATGTTCAAATTCAAGTAACATGTTTATGACAACCGCATCGATAACCCCATTTTGTATCGGCAGTGCATTAAACTCTGCACGTAAAGATGCACCATCGTCATCAAACAGGGAAAATTGGCGACCGATAGACAAACCTGGCATATCCAGTGCGGCACTCAAGGGACCAAGACATAACATGTGATATCCAAATACTCTTGGCCACCATGACTTAAGCTCTTGCTCTACACTCCCCTTTATTTTTTCTCCATTGGGAAACTGCGACCACATCCGAGGTACCAATACTTTCATATCATTAAACAAGCTGTACCCCTCTTAGTTTATGATCCTAAATTGGTGAATGTACCTAACAAAATTGCAATGGTATAATTTATAGAGCGCTTAACCACATTAAAACGTTAATCAATGATATACGCAATCTATATTGCTCGGTTAACTTAATCAGCGCCCCAATGACCAGCAGATAAAAATGAGACTCATATGCAAGCAATAGAAGATTCAAAACTAAAGGTTACCGCTTTACCCGCTTTCAATGATAATTATATCTGGATTATTTCAAGAAGTGCCAATCAGTCAGTATATGTAGTCGATCCTGGAGACCCACATGTCGTCATAGATTATCTGAACATCAAACAATTACAACTTGCCGGAATTTTGATAACCCATCACCACCATGACCACACTGGGGGTATAGCAAAACTAATAGCCCATGCTGGGCACAATATAGAAGTCTATGGGCCTGATACGGAAAACATAGAGAATCTACTCAATCCCATCAGTTCGACTCAATGCTTTATAACCCTGAAAAACTTTAACCTAAAAGTGGATGTTATCCCTTTACCGGGACACACATTGGGTCATATAGGCTATTTGATGGAAGGTGAACTTTTTTGTGGTGATACTCTGTTCAGCGGTGGATGTGGCCGACTCTTCGAAGGTTCGCCCAAGCAAATGCACAACTCTTTAATGGCTTTATCTCGGCTTCCTGGCGACACCCGAGTTTATTGTGCCCATGAATATACATTAGCCAACCTGAATTTCGCCTTGTCGGTGGAGCCGACTAACTCCGAGCTATTCCAATACTATAAATGTTGTCAAGATAAACGAAATAAGCAAGTGGCAACAATCCCAACTAGCATAGCCACTGAACGTAACATCAACCCCTTTCTGCGTTGCGGTACCAATACCGTTAAGGTTTCAGTTAATCAACATTTCATGCTAGATGTATCAGATCCTGACGATATATTCACTCTTCTAAGACAATGGAAAGACAATTTCTAAAAAACAGATTACAATGCAGCGCTAAAAAATAAGTCCCCCCTTCCGATTTTTTAAAATATAGGGACAGAATTAAGGAATTCTTTTTTCAATGCGCATACTAAACATTATCCTTGCTGGGAGTATCGCCCTGCTTTCAGGTTGTCAGTCATTCGACAGATCCATCTCTGAAGAGCACCATACTCAAACCACCCCAATTCGATCTGTGAACTTATCTAAAGAAGAAATCAAAGAACCCAATATTGATATTGCTGAGGTAACCGATGTCTGGCAAAGGATCCGCCAGGATTTATCATTTGACATCCCCGATCAAGAATTAGTGAAAAAGTATCGTGACTGGTACATCAAGCACCCACAACATCTCGAGATAGTGTCACAACGAGCCTCCCCTTTCCTCTATTTGATTGTCGAAGAAGTTGAGAAACGAGACCTGCCTATCGAACTTGCCCTTCTGCCCATTGTTGAAAGTGCATTTGATCCTTTCGCCTATTCAGATGCTGCCGCATCTGGCTTATGGCAGTTCACTTCGCCCATGGCGAAACATTTTGGCCTGCAAATGAATTGGTGGTATGACGGCCGTAGAGACGTTCCAGCTGCAACTATTGCCGCCTTAGATATGCTCGAGTACCTATATAAGAAGACCTATAATAATTGGCTTTATGCTATCGCGGCATATAATACAGGTGAAGGACGAGTGAGAAACGCCGTTAAAAATAATAAGCGTAAAGGAAAATCTACTGAATTTTGGGCATTAGATCTGCCGACAGAAACACAGCGTTACGTCCCTCAATTACTTGCACTTGCAGATGTCATTCAACATGCTGATGAGTATGGCATTAAGCTTACCCCAATAGAAAATAAACCTAAAATTAAAGTTGTCAATGTGGGGAGTCAGATAGACCTCGAACTCGCTGCCAATTTAGCCGATATAACGGCATCAGAATTACACAAGCTCAACCCTGGATATGATCGTTGGTCAACAGCACCACAAGGCCCTCATAAAATAGTTTTGCCCATAGATAAGGTGGCAAATTTCAAATTAGCATTAACAGATACAAACCCCGATGACAGATTGAACTGGGAACGCTATCGGATAAAATCGGGTGATAGTTTAAGCCTAATTGCACAGCGTTACCGCACTACGCCTTCAGCGCTTCGTATTGTCAATGACATGACCAGCAACACCATCATTGCGGGACGTCATCTACTTATCCCTGTCGCCGTAAAAGCTCCTGATCTATACACTCAAAATCTTGTTCAAAGAGTAAAGTCAAAACAAAATATGAATCACGCTAGCGAAAAAATTGACTATATCGTTAAATCTGGCGATTCATTATGGAAAATAGCTAAAAAGTATAACGTTAATACTGTACAACTCGCCAGTTGGAATAATATGGCACCAAAAGACACCCTTAGTATAGGTCAAGAATTAGCCATGTGGAGCGGTGAAAATATCAATTCCTCGGTCACTCGTAAGGTGAATTACACTGTCCGTAGCGGAGACTCATTAACGTACATAGCCTCAAAGTTTAACGTTAACATCAAAGATCTGGTTCGTTGGAATGCATTAGAAAAAATAAAGTACATTCAGCCGGGGCAAAAACTAGAACTCTATGTTGATTTGACTAAGGTAAGTGCTAACTCTTCTACCTAACCATACTCAAGCACATGATAACCAACTCGGTACTGACCATGAATGAAGTGCCGATGAAAGCCCCCTCTGTTGTGTGTTTTGACTATAAAATACACTAAAACTGCTTATTGTCAGTTAATGTTTTTCAAACCGAATGAATTTGGTAGAATAAATGGTAATTAAAGGAGAGTTATCAATGTCAGTTTATGTTGTGGGCCATAAGATCCCAGATTCAGATTCAATTTGTGGTGCAATTGCACTTGCTAACCTGAAAAATGCCATCGGCGAACCCGCCATTCCTGCTCGTTTAGGTGACTTATCACCTGAAACAGCATTCATTCTAGAAAAGTTTGGTTTAGAAGCCCCTGAATTCAAGACCCGCTATGCTGGTGAAGAGGTGTTTATCGTCGATCATTCTGAGCTGACTCAGGCCCCAGATGATATCACCGAAGCGACGATTGTCGGTATTGTCGACCACCATAAACTGGGTGACTTGACCACATCGACTCCACTCGAGTGTTGGATCCGTCCCGTAGGCTGTAGCAATACCATCATCAAGATGATGTATGATTTCCATGATGTGGCGATTCCAAAGAACATTGCTGGCATCATGATGTGTGCAATTCTCAGCGACACGGTGATTTTCAAGTCTCCTACCTGTACCACGGCCGATATCAAATGTGTCGAAGCTCTGGCTGAAATTGCGGGTATCGAAGACTTCAAAGAGCTGGGTATGGACATGTTTAAGGTGAAATCAGCCGTCCAAGGCACACCAGTACGTGACCTTGTTATGCGTGACTTTAAAGATTTCAACATGAATGGTCATAAGGTGGGTATCGGTCAACTCGAAGTTATCGATCTGTCTGTATTTGACGATATCAAGGCAGAGCTAGAAATCGACATCGCCGCGCTTAAAGTAGAAGGCGGACGTCACAGCATGTTGCTGCTACTAACCGATATTATGAAAGAAGGTTCGGAGCTGTTGATCGTCAGTGATGATGCAACCCTGACCGAGCGGGCCTACGGTAAGACTACCGAAAACGGCCGTGTTTGGCTCGATGGTGTATTGAGCCGTAAGAAGCAAATTGTACCTCAGCTACAAGAAGCACTGGCTTAAACGGGTTTGTTATAGACAGTGAACACCACTCAGTTATAAAGAACCAAATTGAAAATGTCGAAACATTGTTGTTGCGACATTTTCATGGCAGTGCAGCCATTTTGAATGGCCATAGTTAAGCCGTTATCCTGAGATTGAGATAAAATATACCTGAGTTCATATTCTACTTGTAAGGCATCTGTTCCGTATAAGTTTATAGCTCACTTACGCAATAACAGTATGTAAAATGATCCGATGTTCACTCCAAGCTCAATGCTTGAGGTGACTCCATTAGGTCATTCAAACGTATCTTAGCCAGACCTAAGACAGAATCGGCAGGATAATTATCTTTGTGCTTCGACCTATTGTCTAAATTAATCCCAGATTTGATACCTGTCAGCAGCTCTATGGCCTGACTAACATGGTCAATGGCCCAGATATTAAATTTTCTTTTCTTGACCGCCTCGACAATATCACTGCGCAGCATCAGGTTTTGTACGTTTATCTTAGGAATTATCACCCCTTGAGTGTTAGTGCGTCCCTTGATGGTGCAGACATCGAAGAAGCCTTCAATTTTCTCGTTAACACCACCTATAGGTTGTGCTTCACCGAACTGGTTCATCGAGCCTGTGATGGCTATATCTTGTCTGATCGCCAAATTCGAAAATGAAGATACTATGGCACACAGTTCGGCCATAGTGGCACTATCACCATCGACACCCCCGTATGATTGTTCGAAGGTAATATGTGTGGTGAGGGGGATCTTGGCAGTTTTTCCCAGCAAGGACGCAAGGTAGGCTGACAAGATCATCACCCCCTTAGAGTGTAGGCTGCCACCTAAGTCTACTTTCCGCTCTATATCGAACACCTTTCCTTCACCAAATGCGGTGGTTGCCGTGATGCGATTCG
Source organism: Shewanella sp. (assembly GCA_037132815.1). Classification (GTDB taxonomy): domain Bacteria; phylum Pseudomonadota; class Gammaproteobacteria; order Enterobacterales; family Shewanellaceae; genus Shewanella. The sequence continues at coordinate 4,283 of JBAHZX010000016.1, read as the reverse complement.
GTGCTCCAAACTGATGATCGGAAGTCGCGATAACAGACAGTGCATTTACCTGTCCGACCACATGATCCTCTGTACTGACAAGTGTGGTACCGTTGATGAAGCTCTCCATCACATTGTCTTTGAGTCTGCATACGCGCATTTCATGATTATGCAAAGCTTGCTCGACATGGCTTGCGCGGATCATATTGGCATTGACCGCGCGGGCACAATAATTAGATTCTCGCAGCAAATTAGCGATGTCGGCCGAGTGCAGGGAAAGCTTGTTCTGATCGTTAGCCTGACGAGAACTAAATTCTATGATACGTTTTATGGCATTACGGTCACAATGCAGTATCTTATTGCCATGCACTATGCTGGAAATAAACTTGGCATATTGTGCCTCTGACTTCTCGGTACGTGGCATCACATCTTCAAAATCTGCAGTCACCCTAAACAGTTCACTGAACTCAGGATCATAATGCTGCAGTAACTGATAAGTCTGATAATCACCAAATAAGATAATTTTTACATCCAGAGGAATGGCCTCAGGATCTAGTGAGATGGTGCCAGACAGGGTCACTTCACGTTCGAGTGAACTCAGGCTGATCTTACGAGAGCGGAGGGCACGCTTGAGACCATCCCAAACATAGGGCTGTTCCAATACCTTGGCCGCATCTATCATCAGCACACCGCCGTTGGCTTTATGCAAACTGCCGGAGCGGATCAGTGAGAAATCAGAAAAGATGGTGCCTTTGAAAGTCGCATTCTCGATGTAACCGAAGATGGAGTGATAATTCGGTGCTTCTTCGACTATAATAGGCATCTTGCCGTCACCTTGGTTTACCAGCACATTAACCTGATAGCGTCGGGGCATTTTCTTGTCTAAAGAGGCATAAGAAAGTGCCAATTGTTCCTCATTGTCTTCGAGAAACAAATCTAAGTTATCAAGAATGTCTTTATGCATAGCAGCAAGATAGCTCTTAATGGCCGGAATACCGTTGTACTTTCCTTTCAGCTTAGTCATCAAATAGCTGAGTACATCCTGAGCGGCCTGCTCATCTTGCTTCTGTTGTTTATCCGAGTATTCCTCTTCCCACACAGTAAATTGACGGACTATGACTCTGAGCTTAGATTCGAGCTCGACGATGGAGGCTTCTAAGGCATTTTTCTTTTTCTTAGTTAATGCCTTAAATGTGTCATCACTATGGACTTTATCACCGTTCATGGCCACAAGCTCATAGCTGCCTTGGGCTGTGATGGTCAAGCTAACGCTCATTTTTTTGGCTTCTTTAGTGAGGCCTTGAAGTGCTAATTCTTGTCTGTTCGAGAGTTGACTTTTGAGCTTATCGGCGCTGGAATAATACATCTCATTGTCGAATGCTAAAGGTAACGCCTTGGTCAGTTTTATGATGAACTTCTCAACATCTTTCTTGAACTCGATGCCGGAGCCTGCAGACATCTTCAACACCTTAGGTACACGGGCTTCATCGAAATTAATTACATAACACCAGTCATGGAGAGTATGACAACGACTGGTGGCCTCATAACGGTTAAGGTAACGCAACACCATGGTACGCTTACCCAAACCATTTCGGCCAATGGCGTAGATGTTATAGCCCTTGTCTGGCATGGACATGGCAAACTCGACGGCCTGCTGGGCACGTTCCTGTCCGACAATTTCATTCAGTGGAGTTAAGTGTTTAGTAGACTTACAATTGGCCTCCAAGCCTGATAGCTCAGAACTGCGGTAAAGTTGGTCACTACTTAGAGGGGGTAACAGAGACATTGGCATAGGCAACCTCGTTTAAAACTCTTGATGACTTCAGTGTAGACATGAATTTAAAAAAATTCAGTAGTTAATTTCGGCAGTTAGAGACTTTTAGCCGATGAAACGTTTAAACGCTTAAATTATAATCAGCCAGTGAACTTAGATATAGAGAACTGACTCAGGAAAAGACATTTTTCCTTTTATACCCACCCTATGGGATCGCCTGAGAAAATCCACTTCATTCTCGAAAAAACATTAAATTAGCTCTGAACCTGACAGCAGTTTTTTGCTGCTTGATAGGCAGGATAAATAGAAAAATGGGGAACTATGGTGATCCCAATAAATAAAGGTTAAGATCGCTTAAAAATTAGATCGGTACTATCGCTTAAAAGTGAGCTTATGTGCTTAACAGTTTAATTGATTTAGATTAAAATAATACATACCGTTGATATCAATGTTTAAACATTTTTACCCGTTGATAATTTAACTGAGAAACGTGCAAAAGAGTAAGTCAACATGGATAAGTTAACCGAAGTTCAAACTACTGATTTTATATCATTTTTATCAAATAATAGTACCATATCACAGCTAGTGATAGACCTCTTGCCTGTGCCTATCTTCTATAAAGATGTGGCAGGGATATATCTTGGTTGTAATAAGGCCTTCGAAGACTTTATTAAGTTAACCAGAGAACAGATGATAGGCAGCAGCGTTTATGATCTATTCGACAAAGAACTGGCCGACGTTTTTCAACAAGCCGATCAAGCATTATTCGATAACCCTGGTGTTCAGATATATGAGGAACAAATCCACTCCACAGAAGGTGACCAGTTATTCGTTAAATTCCATAAGACCAGTTTTGTAGATAAAAATAACAATATTGCCGGTCTTATTGGGGTGATTTTTGACATAACAGAACAAAAAAGACTCGAAACTGTGCTGACAAAGCAGGCCTGTTTCGATGACCTCACTGGGCTCTTTAATCGCCGAGAAGGGTTAAGGCAGGGAGAGGTCATACATAATATAGCCTCTCGCGGAGATGGTCGTTTTGCCGTCATGATGTTAGATCTCGATAACTTCAAGCAAGTGAACGATAAATATGGTCACCATGTGGGTGATCAGGCACTGCAGTTTGTTGCTAAAATTTTCACAGATAACAGCCGTATATCCGATGTTATAATTCGCTATGGCGGTGAAGAATTTATGATTATGATCTCAGGTAACAGTGAAGATGGTGCAGTGGTTTTAGCGGAATACTTTCGGGCTACTTTAGCCAATACGCCGATGATTTTAGAGGATGGAAAACAGCTAAAGTTAACGGTAAGTATCGGCCTGTCTTATTTCCGCAATCAACCTTTAGAGCAACTGATCCATGAAGCAGATATCGCCCTATATGAAGCGAAACGCAGAGACAGAAATATGGTGTGTTGCTTCTAGCTTGTCAATAGCTAGCCTATTGCTTATAACAAGCAGGACAAGGTCTGTAACTTAGTATCAATCACTTAAAAACCCACCCAATGAGAGCTAATCAAATCCACTTCTGTATTGTACCCTTTTGAAAAAAGTAGCTTAATAAGGGAACACCATTGTTTCAACGATACACCTTGAGTGGGACTAGCTCAGTCTGCTCTGAAACCTGCACTTTGAAGTGGAACAAGTATATACCCAAAAATCGTGGGCGAAAAAATGCTTGAGTAAATTCGGTAACATTTGGGTGAAACTTCTTAAGACAAACATTGAATTAATTATTCAAACTAATTAGGATCACTGTCATCTGATTTTGACTAAGACTTAAGCAATGACCCAAGAACTGTTTACTGAACTAGCTATCTCTGACTCTGATACACCGGTCTCTGAAAATTCCACCAAGGATCTATATTTTATCTTCGATTCTCATTGCCCGTGGAGCTATGCGGCCACACCTTTAGTCAATGTACTTCATGATGCTTACCCTGAAATGAATATCCACTTGCTACATAGCGCACATTACAATGGCACTGACAGCGCAGGTGAAGAACAGATGGAAACCGTTGCGATGCTCACCGGACTTAAGTTCGGCAGAGATCACATTCGTTACGTTAATAGTCCTAAAAATTCTATCAAAACGGCAAATTTGATGGGATGGATGCAGAGCAAGCAGCCGAAAAAGCTATTAGCCGTGCTCAATGCCTTACAAAATGAACACTTCATCGATGGTAACCCGCTAGATACTAAATATGATTTCAATAACATCATTGAAAAGTTCAAGCTTTCCCCGTCAAATAAAGTCTTTAAAGATGACTTGAGCAGCGAAGCCGAATATGTATTGTCGGATATAGCAGAAATTCAAGAGATGATAGGCACGAGCGCATTTCCTGCAATGGTAATAACAGTCGGTGATCATGGCATCTTTATCGATCATTCTAGGTACCTAAACAATCCACAAGATGTGGTTACAGAGATAGAAAGTGAGATCGCTGCGCTGAAATAGCCAATAGGCATAACCCAAGATGGAAGCAGATAGCGCCTGTAGCAGAGAGCTGGAGTCTGTAAATAA
>JBAHZX010000141.1:0-15190 GCA_037132815.1 Shewanella sp. | reverse complement strand
GGGATAACAGGCTGATACCGCCCAAGAGTTCATATCGACGGCGGTGTTTGGCACCTCGATGTCGGCTCATCACATCCTGGGGCTGAAGTCGGTCCCAAGGGTATGGCTGTTCGCCATTTAAAGTGGTACGCGAGCTGGGTTCAGAACGTCGTGAGACAGTTCGGTCCCTATCTGCCGTGGGCGTTGGATGATTGAAGGAAGCTGCTCCTAGTACGAGAGGACCGGAGTGGACGAACCGCTGGTGTTCGGGTTGTTATGCCAATAGCATTGCCCGGTAGCTACGTTCGGAATCGATAACCGCTGAAAGCATCTAAGCGGGAAGCGAGTCCTAAGATGAGTCATCCCTAGGAATTTAATTCCTCTAAAGAGCCGTTCGAGACTAGGACGTTGATAGGCAGGGTGTGTAAGCGTTGTGAGGCGTTGAGCTAACCTGTACTAATGACTCGTGAGGCTTAACCATACAACCCAGATGGGTTTACTCTTGATAATAGAGTGTAGTGGTGATTATTTGATAAGCCCGAGAGAATACGAACTTGATTTAAGTTGAACCAATTATTTTATGAGTGTTATTTAGAAGAGATTTTAACTAGCCAGCTTTCTAAACTCTTTACTTTTAGCTTTTTTTTAAGTTGAAGTAGAGGTCAAATTAGTCTGGAAACCATAGCATTGTGGCCCCACCTGAATCCATCTCGAACTCAGAAGTGAAACACAATTGCGCCGATGGTAGTGTGGGGTCTCCCCATGCGAGAGTAGGTCATTTCCAGGCGCCTATTTAGTTTTTACTTTTTATAAAAGTGAAGACAAAATAACTTAGTGTATGCTTCATTGAAGACTAAGTTATCGAAAGAAGTATAAAATATTGCTGATATGGCTCAGTCGGTAGAGCGCATCCTTGGTAAGGATGAGGTCCCCAGTTCGATTCTGGGTATCAGCACCATTTTAAAGTACTTTGATTTAATCAATGTGCTAATAAATTAGTCTGGAAACCATAGCATTGTGGCCCCACCTGAATCCATCTCGAACTCAGAAGTGAAACACAATTGCGCCGATGGTAGTGTGGGGTCTCCCCATGCGAGAGTAGGTCATTTCCAGGCGCCACTTTAATCTGCACTTTTACTCTTTTTCAAGAAAGGTGAAGATAAAATAGACCTATAAAAAGCCTGTTGCTAATGCAACGGGCTTTTTAGTTTGGAAGGATATCGACTCAAAAATCTTATTGTTTCTCATATCCATGAATATCGTAGGGAACGCTTGCTGTAATGCGGGACTCTATCTAAACAGTGCTAAATTTCCCTGAGTGCCTATACCTTTATACCTATTACATTAAAGATGTGATCTATAATAATTAATTTTTAGTACTTAATCCTTAGTGGGTATTGCTATTGCTTGTGGGCTTGTTAATTTAACTATTCATAAATTATAGATTTAGGGCTTTTGATGAAGTTAGAGATGATATGTACGGGTGAAGAGGTGTTAGCGGGACAGATAGTAGATACTAATGCCGCCTGGTTCGCTAATACTCTTATGGACAACGGAATTGAGTGTCAACGTCGAGTGACCGTCGGAGATCGCTTAGAAGATTTGGTCGCAGTATTTAAAGAACGTAGTCATGAAGCCGATATTATCATGGTCAATGGGGGATTAGGCCCAACCAGTGATGACCTTTCCACTCAAGCTATGGCTTTGGCTATGGGGGTTCCTTTAGTTGAGAATAGCGAGTGGCGTACTAAGCTTGAAGATTGGTTTACTCGCCATGGCCGAGTCATGGCCGAGAGTAATCTTAAGCAGGCGTTGCTTCCCGAGTCAGCTATCATGATTGATAATCCAGTAGGCACAGCTTGTGGCTTCGCCGTTAAGCATAATCGTGCTTGGTTATTCTTTACTCCTGGGGTGCCATTTGAGTTTAAGCGTATGGTCATTGAGCAGTTTATTCCCTTCGTCGAGCAGAGGTTTTCAGCGTCAACACCGGTTGCTTTGAAAAAGTTATTAACCTTGGGCAATGGTGAGTCTTCACTTGCGGATAAGTTAGCGGCTATTCCGCTACCGGATGGGATAACCCTCGGTTATCGCTCTTATATGCCTTATATCGAAATCAAACTGTTTGCTCGAGGTACAACTGCTATCGACTTATTACCTCAAAAGGGAACTGAGGTTAAGGCTTTATTGGGAAATACGGTTGTAGCAGAAAATGTCACTACACTGGATCAAGAGATCCACAATATATTGGTAAACTCAGAATTCAGTCTCAGTGTTGCCGAGTCATGTACCGGTGGTATGATAACCAGTGGTTTGATTGCATTTCCAGGTAGTTCCTCATATCTACAACATGGTTTAGTCACTTATAGTAATGAAGCTAAGGTCAAAATACTTGGGGTTAACCCTCAAACACTGGATGATTACGGTGCAGTATCTATTGCTACTGTTGAAGAGATGGCCAAGGGAGTTCGTAATATATTAGATAGTGATTATGCGCTTGCGACCAGTGGTATTGCCGGGCCAGAAGGTGGTTCTACAGGTAAACCTGTAGGGACAGTAGCGATAGCATTGGCAACCAAATATGGTGTACATAGTCAGATGCTGAAGTTACCGAGTCGTTCCCGTGAGCTTGTTCGTACCCTAAGTACTGCAGTGGCTTATGATATGCTAAGGCGTGAACTCTTAGGTGAGGCCGTTATCGTGGATTACTCGTCTTTTAGCAGATTCAGTAAGTAAAATTTACAAGTTAGATGGTAAAAAAATTAAGACAGAGCAATCAAATTCTAGCTTTGATTGCACTATTTTCAGAGTAAAGGCAATTATTCGTCGAAGATTAATTTGAGTTTTCCAGGTTCAACTTGAATGCGTTTAGTCATTTCAGCGATGAGTGCCTGATTAGACTTACTAGTATCCAATACATAGACAGGCTGAGTTTCCAAAAACTGAGTCAAGAAGCGCATCAGTTGGGGAGAAAACTGCTGAATGGTTTTATCGAAATCTTTTGGGCTAGATTTAACCTTCACTAGCTTAAGTTCTCTTAGATAGACGCTATGGTTTGTAGCGTCATACCAAGGCTTTGCTTCAAAGGTCGCTTCCAATTCAGCTCTAAATGGCATCAAGGGATTACGTATCTTGATCACACTTGTTGCCGATACTGACATAATATCTGTTTTATACCCTAATTTCACATTGATATTATTGATGCGCATATCGATGCCAAAGAGTCGATTGCCCTCTTTAATGTTGAAATGGATCTCATCCGATAGATATTGTTCTAACTCGTTTTCTGTGATGCTGTATTGACTGACGCAGCCAGTCAATAATAGCAAGATCAAACCAGCAGTAAGCTTGGCTATTGTCATTAGCCTGTGTTTCTCATACCTGCAGCTACACCAGCAATGGTGAGCATCAAGGCGAGTTCAACATTACTCGATGCATTTTTCTTTCGGGTTCTGGCTAATAACTCGGCCTGCATGAAGTTCAGTGGATCGATATAGGGATTACGTAAGGTAATCGACTCCTTGTTCCATGGAGTATGTGACATCAAGGTGTCGGATTGAGTTAACTCTAATACTGCCTTAATCCCCGAGGCTAATCTTTCGCGTAATGCTTCACCGAGGTGATGAAGGTTCTCCGGTACCAGACAGGTCTCGTAGTACTTAGACAAATTAGGTTCAGCCTTGGCATAAACCATCTCTAACATAGATATACGGGTTTTAAAGAAGGGCCACTCCTGCTCCATCTCCTGTAACAAGGGCATATCACCCCTATCGCTTGCCGCCTGAAGCGCCTCGCCTGCACCTAGCCAAGCTGGAAGCATTAAACGGTTTTGCGACCAAGCAAAAATCCAGGGAATTGCTCTTAGACTTTCGATACCACCGTCGGCTTTGCGTTTTGCAGGGCGACTACCTAGAGGTAATTTTCCTAGTTCGACTTCGGGAGTTGCAGCGCGAAAGTATGCGACAAAATCAGGTTCTTCTCTGACGATTGAGCGATAGGCCTTTACAGACTCCTCGGCTAGTTGTTGCATACAAGCACGCCATTCTGGCTTAGGCTCAGGTGGTGGAAGTAAGGTTGCCTCCATCACCGCTGAGGTATATAAGGCTAAACTCTGAACGGCTAATTTGGGTAAGCCAAACTTGAAGCGGATCATTTCGCCCTGTTCGGTTACGCGGATTCGTCCATCGACAGATCCAGGAGGTTGAGACAGGATGGCTTCATGTGCGGGTCCTCCCCCGCGACCAATTGTGCCACCTCGTCCGTGAAACAGGGTGAGCTTAACATCGGCTTGTCGGCTTATTTTAACCAGTTGCTCCTGAGCATGGTATTGTGCCCACGCTGCAGCCATCACGCCAGCATCTTTGGCTGAATCTGAATAGCCGATCATTATCTCTTGATGGCCTTTGGTATATCCGCGGTACCAATCGATAGCGAAGAGTGCTGACATACAAGTTGCAGCATTATTAAGATCGTCCAGCGTCTCAAACAGTGGCACCACTCGCATGGGATGAGGGCAACCCGTTTCTTTGAGTAAAAGCAATACGGTCAGTACATCCGATGGCTTGCTTGCCATTGATATCACATAGGAACCGAGAGCCCTGGCAGGTTGGGTTGCTATCAGCCGACAAGTGTTGATGACTTCGGCGACATCAGCACTCGGTTGCCAATTCGTGGGGATTAACGGACGTTTACTGCTGAGCTCTCTTAAAAGGAAAGCCTGCTTGTCATTTTCATTCCAATGATTGAAGTCTCCCATACCTAGATAGCGCGTCAACTCGGCAATAACATCACTGTGTCGCTCGGCATCTTGGCGGATATCCAATCTGAGCATATGTATGCCAAAACAGGCAATGCGACGTAGCATATCTAACAAAAGGCCGTTGGCAATCAGACTCATGCCAGTATCTGATAGGCTCTTGTATAGCATCATTAGAGGCTCTTTCAGATCCTTTTCATGCCAGACGATAGAGCTGTGATCCACCTCAGGGTTATGACCTTCAAGTCGCTCATTGAGGTAGTCTATGGTATTGCGCAGTCTAACTCTGAGCTCACGTAGCACATCTCTATAGGGCTCATGACTATTGTTTGTTAGCGTTGACAGTTCATTGTTGGCATCTTCCATGGAGAGGTCATTTATCAGTACAACAATATCTTTTAAATATAGACGCGCAGCTGTGTGGCGGTTTCTATCTAGCACTTCTTGTGTGACGACAGCGGTGACAAATGGGTTACCATCACGATCTCCACCCATCCAGCTGGAGAATCGTATCGGTGCGATGTCGATGGGAAGTTGCTTTCCAGTACGCTCTTCTACTTGCTCATTGAGCTGCCTAAGAAAGTCGGGAATGGCTTTCCAGAGAGAGACTTCGATGGTGCTAAGGCCCCATCTAGCTTCATCTACAGGGGTTGGTCGCTGATGACGTATCTCATTGGTATGCCAGATTTGGGCAATAAGTTGCCTGAGGCGTAGATGTTGTTGTTTTTTCTCTCGCTGGCTCAGTTGTGGGTTTTCAAGTGCGGCAAGACTGTCGATAACCGATGAGTATTTTTGAATGAGTGTGCGTCTGGATATTTCAGTTGGATGTGCAGTTAACACTAGATCGATATCGAGAGTCTGCAGACAATCGAGCATTTTTTCTTGATCGATATTACTGCTTAATATTCTACCGAGTAATTGCTCTACGGGATCGGGTACGCAGACCAATTCGTCACAATTACGGCTGATGGTATGGAATTGCTCAGCAATATTAGCCAAGTTCAAAAACTGGTTGAATGCCTTCGCAAAAGGGACTAATTCGTCGTCTGGAAGCGCAGTGAGCAGCTTCAGCATCTGATCACGGGAGGCTTCATCTCCCTGTCTGGAGCTTTTAGCTAATTGACGGATTTGCTCTATTTTATCGAGAAAAGCATCATTTAAATTGGTGCTTATTGTGTCACCTAAAATCTGTCCTAAGGTACCAACATTAGACCTTAAAGACGCATACATATCAGCCATACTTACTCCATACTAAAATTCACGCTAGTCCACCACAATACCTAGGATTAACGGCTTAGGTCAACCTAGATATTGTGCGTTAATGTTTGCTATATCACACAAGACAGGGCTAATAATTTAGCCTTGAGTGATATTAATACTATACTCGTTCTAGCTCTGTCTGCTTTTAAATCTACACTTTGAAGTAGAACGGGTATAGAGGCTATTTAATACAAGCATGATAAATGAGCTGCTTGAGAAGCTCGACGGTTTGCTTCAAATAGGCAGTATTGAGAAATTCATCGGGTTGGTGAGCCTGTTCGATACTACCAGGACCTAAGACTAAAGTTTGGCAACCGAGTTTAGAAATATAGGGAGCTTCGGTTGCATAGTTAACAACTTCAGGTTGACTAGAAGATAACTCTGCGACCAGCTTACTCCAGCTGTTTTCTGCGTTGCCGGCGAAAGGCTCGGAGCCTGGATAGAGTGGCGCGACCTGAATGCTACCGGGAAACTTAGAACTGATAGGTGCAAGATAATTAAGTACTAACTGCTCGAGTTCTTCTAGTGCCAATCCGGGGAGCGGACGAATGTCGATATGCAGATCACAGCACCCACAAATTCGGTTGGCAGCATCGCCACCATGTACGTGACCAAAATTCATCGTTGGGTAGGGGACGCTAAATGCATCTTCACGATAGTTGTCGGTTAGGTGTTGTTTGAGTTTTAGCAGTTGCCCCATTACTTGATGCATTATTTCTATGGCATTGAGTCCTTTGGCAGGATCTGAAGAGTGACCACTGCGTCCCGTGACTCTTATGCCTTGAGTCAGGTGACCTTTATGCATGTAAACGGGTTTTAAGCTAGTTGGTTCGCCGATAATGGCGTAATCGGGTGAAATAGACTTTGCCTCGGCAAAGGCTTTAGCTCCATTCATGGTGGTTTCTTCATCGGCGCTGGCCAAAATGTGTAGAGGACGTTTGAAGTTCTCCAAAGGCATCTCTTTTAGCGCTTCTAATATGAGAGCAAAGAATCCCTTCATATCGCATGTGCCAAGGCCGTACCAGCGGTTGTTTTTTTCCGTTAGGATGAATGGATCTTGATTCCACCGTCCCTCATCAAATGGTACTGTGTCTGTATGACCAGCGAGTAGAAGCCCACCATGACCTGTGCCAAAGGAAGCAACTAGATTATGTTTATTGCGGGAATTAGGTACGGTTTGGACTCTACATTGAAAGCCTAAATCATCGAACCAAGTATGCAATAAGTCGATCACACCTTGATTGCTCATATCTTGCTCAATTTCGAGGGCGCTAATTGAAGGTGTAGCGATGAGCTGGCTAAAACTTGTTTTCAGATCTGGGATTTTGGTCATATTATACCCTCTAGATATATATTCAAATATATTGCATAAATAACTAATTGTGTTAGTCTAGCAAATAGCTAGGGTTAGTACCAGAATACAGTGCTATTTATTGAGAGTAAAAATGATAACCCTAATACGCTAAAATTAGTAAAAAGTCATATTAATAGGCTCCCGGTGACGATAAACTTGTTAACCATAGGTGTTGCTACCAGAGTTTAAATTGTGGCCGCTCTTTTTTCCTTTTATCTCGTTAAAAATTAAGAAATCATAGATTATGAAAAGCATTGCTATTATCGGCGCAAGTGGTTACACCGGCGCACAAGTTACCTCTCTTATTGATGCCGATAAAAACCTAAAGATCCAAGGTTTGTATGTTTCTGAGAATAGTTTAGATAAAGGTAAGCCATTATCTGAACTCTATCCTATATACAGTCACATCTCATTATGCCTGTCTCCCTTATCAAAAGAAGCTAAAACTAAGATTGTTGAGCAGGCCGATGCGGTTATATTGGCGACCGATCATCATGTCAGCTTACATTTAGCGGCTTGGTTTTATGAGCAAGGTCTGGCGGTATTCGATTTAAGCGGTGCTTATCGGTTTGCCGATAAGGCTCAGTATCCAAAATGGTATGGTTTTGAGCATGAGTATCCTGAAGTATTATCTAAAGCTGTCTATGGTCTTGCCGAATGGAATTATGCCGAGATTGCTGACAGCAAAATGATCGCTGTACCTGGGTGTTATCCAACGGCATCACTGATCGCCTTAAAGCCATTAGTATCTTTGTTAACTAGTACCTTGCCTGTGATTAATGCTGTAAGTGGTGTGACTGGTGCAGGGAGAAAAGCACAATTTCAAACCAGCTTTTGTGAGGTGAGTTTAACACCCTACGGTGTTTTGGGTCATAGGCATCAACCTGAAATTGCCACTCAGCTGGGTAAGGAGGTCATTTTTACTCCACACTTAGGTAATTTTAAGCGAGGTATACTCGCGACAATTACCGTGCAGCTTGCATCTAGAACTACAGAAGCGGATATTGTTAAGGCATATTCTTTTTATGATAACGCGCCTCTTGTCACGGTGAAGCATAATCAATTTCCTAAGGTGGATGATGTGGTCAACACCGCTAATTGTCATCTGGGATGGAAGTTCGATCCTCAGACGGGTTATCTGGTGGTGGCGAGTGCCATTGACAATTTAATGAAAGGTGCTGCTAGTCAGGCTTGTCAATGTATAAAGATTCATTTTAAATACTAACTCTATAGGCGAATAGAAAACGATGTCAAAGAGTAATAAAGCATTAGTGATTAAAGTTGGAGGTGCCTTGCTGCAGTGTGAGATGGGCATGGACAGGTTGATGGATACTGCAGCTAAGATGATCGCCAAGGGGCGGAAGATTATCTTAGTCCATGGTGGTGGTTGTATTGTTGATGAGCAGCTAACTGCCAATGGTATGAAAACTGAAAAATTAGACGGGTTAAGGGTAACGCCTGCGGAACAAATGCCTGTTATCGTCGGTGCTTTAGCCGGAACCGCCAATAAATTGTTGCAAGCGGCGGCGATAAAATCCGGGATTTCGGCTATTGGTATGAGTCTATGTGATGGCGGTATTGTCACGGCTAAGATTAAAAATGAAAAACTAGGGTTTGTTGGCGAAGTTTCACCTAAGAGTGCGACTTATCTTGAGTTTATTCTCTCTCAGGGCTGGTTGCCGATAGTGAGCTCGATTGCTATCGATGCAAGTGGACAACAACTCAATGTTAATGCCGATCAAGCGGCAACGGTGTTGGCTAAACTTGTTGACGCCCAACTTGTGCTGTTATCCGATGTTTCAGGTGTGCTCGATGGCAAAGGTCAATTGATTAAGAGTCTCAATAGAACGCAGGTAGCAGAGCTTACCCACATAGGCGTTATTGAGAAAGGTATGAAAGTGAAAGTCGAGGCTGCACTGGACGTGGCAGAACTCATGGGGCAGCCAGTACAAGTGGCTTCATGGAGAAGTGCAGAACAATTGCTCGCGCTGTTAAATGATCAGCCGGTGGGAACACAGATCCAACCTAACTAATTTTCGTTTTTAAATTATTACCGAACTTGAGTGAGCGGCAATGCGACTCACTTAATAAAGAGTAGGATTGGAGTAAAATACCAATCAGAGGAGAGTACAATGAACCACCTGTTATCGATAAAAGATCTAACCCAAAAGCAATTGAAAGACCTATTGTTTCTGGCAAAAAAAATTAAGGCAAACCCTGCCGAGTATCGCCATGCTCTAGACGGTAAAAGTGTGGTAATGCTATTTGAGAAGCCTTCATTGCGAACTCGTGTTAGTTTTGATATTGGCATCAACAAACTCGGTGGCCATTGTCTCTATTTGGATCAGCAAAATGGTGCTCTGGGTCAACGAGAGCCAGTATCTGATTTTGCTGCCAATATATCATGTTGGGCTGATGCTATCGTCGCGAGAACCTATCTACATTCGACCATCGAAGGACTAGCTGAACATGGTAGTGTCCCGGTCATTAATGCCTTATCTGATCTCTACCACCCTTGTCAGGGTTTAGCTGATTTCCTCACTTTATCTGAGAAGTTTGATGATGTTAGTCAGGTTAAACTCGCTTATGTTGGTGATGGTAACAATGTGACTCATTCATTGATGTTCGGTGCAGCCATTCTTGGAGCTAAGATGACAGTCATTTGTCCTCCTGGGCATTTTCCTGATGGAGAAGTCGTGGTCGAGGCGCAAGCGTTGGCGGCTAAACATGGCGGTTCTCTGTTTCTTACATCAGATATTGAGGCCATTGGTGAGCAAGATGCTATCTACACCGATACTTGGGTCTCTATGGGTGATGATACCGATATAGCTGATATTAAAGCTAAGTTCGATTTATATCAGGTAAATTCTGCTCTGATGGAGAAATCCGGGGCTAACTTCTTTATGCACTGCTTGCCAGCATATCGTGAAGTTGAGGTAACTGCAGAGATCATCGACGGTGAGGGCTCACTTATTTTGCAGCAGGCTGAAAATCGCATGCATGCACAAAATGCCGTACTCGTGACCTTGCTAGGTCAGTAAGACTATTAACATATTTATCTCTTATCGAGGTTTCGGTGAGATAGGGTTCAGAAATTAGGAAGCAAAGATGTCAAATCAAATAAAGAAAACAGATGTGAAAAAAGTCGTGCTGGCATACTCAGGTGGACTTGATACCTCAGCCATAATCCCTTGGCTTAAAGAGACCTATGATAATTGCGAAATTATAGCCTTCTGTGCTGATGTGGGTCAGGGAGATGCCGAACTTGAAGGCCTACATGACAAGGCAATAGCTTCGGGGGCTTCCGAGTGCTATATCGTCGACCTTAAAGAAGAACTGGTTGCCGATTATATTTACCCAACCATAGCCACAGGGGCTATTTATGAAGGTACTTATTTACTTGGTACCTCTATGGCTAGGCCCATTATTGCTAAGGCTCAGGTGGAAATTGCACGTAAAGTGGGAGCCGATGCAGTCTGTCATGGTTGTACAGGTAAGGGCAACGATCAAGTTCGTTTCGAAGGTTGTTTTGCCGCAATAGCTCCAGATCTAAAAGTGATCGCTCCATGGCGTGAATGGGAAATGGTCAGCCGTGAGGATTTACTGGACTATCTGGCCGAACGTAATATTGAAACAACGTCTTCGCTGACTAAAATCTACAGTCGAGATGCCAATGCTTGGCATATTTCACACGAAGGCGGCGAGTTGGAAGATCCGTGGAACGAACCCTCTAAAGGTGTGTGGACCCTGACTGTTGCTCCCGAGGATGCACCTGATGAACCTGAGTATGTAACCTTGGAGTTAGAGCAGGGTAAAATCATTAAGGTTAACGGTGAGTCACTCTCTCCTTACGGTGTGCTTATGGTATTGAACAAAATAGCTGGAGCCCACGGTGTTGGTAGAATAGATATTACCGAGAACAGACTAGTCGGCATGAAGTCTCGTGGTTGTTACGAAACGCCAGGTGGCACAGTGATATTTGCGGCGCTGCGTGCTATTGAAGAGTTGGTACTCGACAAGACGAGTCGGGAGTGGCGTGAACAAGTTGGCGCACAAATGGCTCATCTGGTCTACGATGGTCGTTGGTTCACTCCTCTTTGTGAGTCCTTGTTAGCCGCTTCTGAGCCTTTAGCTAATCTGGTCAATGGTGAAGTCGTCATTAAGCTCTACAAGGGGCAAGCTCAAGCGGTTAAGAAACGTTCTCCCAATAGTCTATATTCTGAAGAATTTGCAACTTTTGGTGAAGATGATGTGTATAACCAAAAAGATGCTGAGGGCTTCATTCGACTCTACTCGCTCTCTAGTCGCATCAGAGCTTTACAAAAGAAGTAAACTACAACCACAGATTATTTAATTAAAATAAAGGGCGCGCTAAGCGTCCTTTATTATACAGAATGAGGGTATTAGGCATGGCATTATGGGGTGGAAGATTTAGTCAAGAAAGTAGCGCATTGTTTAAATTATTCAATGATTCACTGCCTGTGGATTACCGTTTAATTGAGCAGGATATTGTGGGTTCTATCGCTTGGGCTGATGCCATCACTCAGGTTGGTGTCTTGACCCAAGACGAGTGCACACCGTTAAAGCAGGCATTGAAAGAGCTGTTAGCCGAGGTTGAAAATAAGCCAGAACTGATCTTGGCATCAGGGGCTGAAGATATTCATAGTTTCGTCGAGCAGTCACTGATCGCGAAGGTTGGCGATCTTGGCAAGAAACTACATACAGGGCGTTCTCGTAACGACCAAGTGGCTACTGATCTTAAATTATGGTGTAAAAAAGAAGGCCAGCAGCAGCTTGTATTGCTAACCGAATTGAGACAAGCACTTCTCGATCTAGCCCAAAGAGAACTTGATGCTGTTATGCCAGGTTATACTCATTTACAACGTGCTCAACCGGTTGCATTTGGTCACTGGTGTTTGGCCTATGTTGAGATGTTTGAGCGTGATATTAGTCGTTTAGAAGATGCACTCAAGCGGGCTGATACCTGTCCTCTAGGAACTGGAGCTCTTGCTGGCACAGCATATCCAATGGATAGATACAAGATTGCTGAGTCATTAGGTTTTGCCTCTCCGACTCTGAACAGCTTAGATTCGGTATCCGACAGAGATCACGTGATCGAGATCTGTAGTGATGCTTCAATCAGCATGATGCATCTTAGTCGTATGGCAGAAGATCTGATTTTTTTCAACAGTGGTGAAGCGGGATTCATCGACTTAGATGATGAAGTGACTTCAGGTTCATCTTTGATGCCACAGAAGAAAAATCCCGATGCGCTAGAGCTTATTCGTGGTAAAACAGGACGGGTTTACGGCAGCCTGATGGGTATTCTTACTACAATGAAGGGACTTCCTTTGGCGTATAACAAGGATATGCAGGAAGACAAGGAGGGGCTATTTGATGTCATGGATAGCTGGGCTATTTGTCTCGAAATGGCTGCACTTGTCTTGAGTGGTCTTAAAGTTAATCGTGACAACACCCTAAGAGCTGCCCAGCAAGGTTATGCAAATTCCACCGAACTAGCCGATTACTTAGTGGCTAAAGGAATACCATTTAGAGAGGCGCATCACATTGTAGGTGAAGTGGTGGTTAAAGCCATAGCAGCAAATAAACCTTTGGAGGATTTTGCATTAGAGGAACTACAAGTGTTCTCTAATATTATTACCGAAGATGTGTATGCTTGTTTGACCATAGAATCTTGTTTGGCAAAGAGAGAGGCCCTAGGGGGAACTTCGCTTCCTCAAGTCAAAGCGGCTCTAGCCAGTAAGTTAGCTAATAAAAACATTATTAACCTTGATCAAAAATAAGTCGCCAATTTTTTGATCAAAAAAAGCGCTATTGAGTTTTTTACTCTATAGCGTCTTTTTACTGCGTAAATCTATCTTAGTTGCTTATTGAAACAGTTCTTCGGTCGAATTTTCGATGAATATATCTTTCGATTCGCTGGTCTCAGTGGCAAATTCCCTTGGTTCAGTTCCAGAGATAAAATACTCAAAAGCGCTGGTATAATCTGTTTTTCTGGCTAACTTACCCGTTGCCAGATCTATTCTGACAGATATGATCCCATCCGGAGGTGTCACAGGGACTTCTTGTGTGCCGGCGAGTGCATCCTTCATAAATTCATTCCACCCAGGTCCTGCAGTTTTTGCACCAGCCTCTGCTGCCGATATCTGATCTTTAGCCCCATTGGCATCCCAGCGAGTTCTACCTAGCTCTTTACTGTGATCATCGAACCCGACCCATACCGTTGTGACAAGCTTAGGGTTGAAGCCACTGAACCAAGTATCTCGTGATTCATTGGTTGTACCTGTTTTACCTGCTATATCATGTCGTTTAATCACTCGTGAGGCTCGCCAAGCGGTACCATTCCAACCGGTACCCTTACTCCAATTCCCCCCGCCCCAAATTACACTCTTCAATGCTTCCGTGATCAAAAATGCAGTTTTTTCAGAGATGATATGTTTGGCGTAACGGATGTTTTCTCCACCGCAAATGATATTATCACTCACCTGTTCAGCCTGAATAAATTCTTCAGCCATAGCGGCAAAAGGATCATCACTGATAGGGTCTAATGACTCTACATTTGGTGTACAGGCTAAGGTTGGGATAGATTCCTCAATCACTGTGTCATTGGAGTCTTCAATTCGTTCTATAAAGTAAGGTTCGATCTTATAGCCACCGTTAGCGAAAGTGGAGTAAGCGGTGACGACTTGTAGAGGCGTGACAGAGTTTGAACCCAGTGCAATGGATTCATTTCTGGGAATATCGTCACGGGTGAAACCAAATTTGACTAAAGTATCGATAGTCGTATTTAGACCGACATAACGCATGGTCCTCACCGACATGACATTGATAGATTGAGCGAGTCCTACACGCAATCTAGTTGGCCCTGTGTAGCGATCAGGTGAGTTCTTAGGACGCCATGCGGTACCTTGTCTGGTATCTGCGTTATTGATCGGTGCATTGTTAATGAGTGTCGATAGGGTATAACCTTTCTCAATGGCAGCGGTGTAGATGAAGGGTTTAATATTTGAACCTAACTGGCGCTTGGCTTGAGTTGCTCGGTTGTATTGGCTGGTGTGGAAGCTGAAGCCGCCGACTAATGCTTGTATCGCACCATTGAATGGGTCGAGTGAAACGATAGCACTAGATACAATGGGGATTTGGGATAATTGCCAGAAGTCGCCGTTATTGCGTAACCAGACTTGCTCGCCGACCTTCAGTATTTGCCCTGCCGTTTTGGGCGATTTCCCTTGTCGGTTATTGCTGATGAAAGCTCGAGCCCATTTCAAACCTAGCCAGTCCAGTTGGACAGTTTTCCCTGTAGAGGTGAGTAGGGTTGCACTCTGTTCTTCGACATTCATGACAGCGGCGGGCATCAAGCCTTGGAAAGCCTGAGTCTGTTTAAGTTGAATGAGTATAAGGGATTTTTCTAGTGGATGATCGCG
The DNA here is from genome assembly GCA_037132815.1 of Shewanella sp. Lineage (GTDB taxonomy): Bacteria > Pseudomonadota > Gammaproteobacteria > Enterobacterales > Shewanellaceae > Shewanella. The sequence continues at coordinate 399 of JBAHZX010000141.1, read as the reverse complement.
CCACAAAACATCAGTAGCCCCACGATAGCCGTGTCTTTGGTCGTAGGAATATACGTTATTTCTAAGTGCATACTGAGCGTTTAACTGTAATTTTGAGTCTATGCTAGTGTACACATTATAGCCCCCAGTATAAGCCTCCTCTTCACCCAATTTATTGACCAGGTAATCTCTGGCCATTTCAGAAATATAAGGGGCATATAAGCTGATTTCTGCGCCATGGTATGTTGCTGACACTGGCGCTTGAATAGCTTCAGAATATTGTGATCGTGTTATATTTTGTTTTTCTAGCATGCGGCTCAATACCCAATTTCGCCGTTTGATTGCTCTAGTTGGGTTTCGGATTGGATTCGCTGCCGATGGGGCTTGAGGCAGGCCTGCGATCATGGCCATTTGAGGTAA
>JBAHZX010000134.1:0-7363 GCA_037132815.1 Shewanella sp. | reverse complement strand
GCGTCAGCCAGCACCCCGCTTCGAAAGTTGAAGAACTCACGCCGCGAGTGTGGAAGACGAAATTTGCCGACAACCCACTCACATCAGACTTGATGCAGACTTCTTAGGCTCCTGCAAGACCGTCCTATATTGACCGCTTACTGTTTACTACCATTACGGCGATTCCGTTAGCTCCGGTAGATCTTCGACAAATTGAACAGTGACAAACATATACATCCGAAACCTTAGAGGTGATTTCGAACATTACTGATCCACAATTGCATTCACCTATTGCCATGTCTTTCCAAATATTGAGTTATGAATGAACTTAGACCGCTTAATGGACTTGACTGCTGCCACATTATCTATTTATGTTTATCCTATAGGAGTTTTGTTCTTGGGGATAGTAAGTGGTGGTACTCGCTCAAGGCTGACAACTCAAAAAAACAGTAAAATCCTATGTTGCGGTACACTACTACCTTTGTAGAGACTAAATTGGCATTCGGCCTAAAGTACACCTGTCATTACTGCCAAAATCTCTAACAGTAGCAACACTTTCGTAGCCAAGTTCAATCATATTTTCCCTGAGTTTAATGGCTTGCTGATAGCCATGTTCCAGTAAAATATAGCCGCCTGGGGCTAAATAGTCTCGAGCACTTGAGGCGATATGATAAAGATCGGCAAAGCCCGCTTCACCTGCTGTCAGTGCACTTTGTGGCTCAAACCTGACATCACCTTGCTCCAAATGCACATCAGTCTCATCTATATAGGGCGGATTTGAAATAATGAGATTGAAGTCATAACAAGGCACCGAATCAAACCAGTCACTCAGGATAATGTCAACCTGCTGCAGTTTGAGATGCTCCCTATTCGCTTTTGCCAGAGCCACCACCTCAATGACCTTATCAACAGCGGTGATCTGCCATTGGCTCTTCTCATAGGCTAAAGAAAGCGCAATAGCCCCCGTACCAGTGCCTAAGTCCAACACCTTTGCATTTTCTGCCAGTGGCAGGTTAAGTGCAGTTTCAACTAAAATCTCGGTATCTGGACGTGGAATAAGCGTGGTAGGATTAACCATAAAAGGCAGCGACCAAAACTCTCTTTCACCCACAATATGCGCTATTGGTGTCCCCAACACACGGCGTTGGACCATCGTAGTGTACTCAACAACATGATCCGATGTTAGACGTTCATCGGGCCAAGTGTATAAGTAACCACGTTGTTTATGAATGACATGTAGTAACATCACCTCAGCATCAAGCTTAGGTGTATCTGAGACATCAACCAATTGAGGTGCAGCCCAATCTAAGGCTCCAACTAGAGTCTGCTGCAAGGAACCCCCTTAGTTTTATGCTTAATTTAAGCGTATTAAGTGGAGGGAGATCTTCAGGATCACCCTTCAGATAAGGCCGCTAACATATCGGCTTGGTTCTCTTGCACCAAAGGAACAATCAACACATCCAGCTCACCCTCCATGACCTCATTGAGACGATAGAGAGTCAGATTGATTCTATGGTCACTGACGCGTCCCTGGGGGAAATTATAGGTACGAATACGCTCTGAGCGATCGCCACTACCCACTAAATTACGGCGGGTTGTCTCTTCGACGCTACGACGCTTCTCATCTTCAACCGCTTGAATTCGGGCTGTGAGCACGCTCATGGCCTGGGCACGGTTCTTATGTTGTGAGCGTTGATCTTGGCATTCCACCACAATACCCGATGGTACGTGAGTAATACGGATAGCTGAATCGGTTTTGTTGACGTGTTGACCACCAGCACCCGAAGCGCGGAATGTATCAACCTTCAAGTCAGCTGGATTTATTTGAATTGCTTCGGCTTCAGGTACTTCAACAAGGACTGCAACAGTACAAGCAGAGGTATGAACACGGCCTTGAGATTCTGTCTCTGGCACGCGCTGCACTCTATGTCCACCGGACTCGAACTTGAGCTTACCATAGACACCTTCACCGGTAACTTTAATGATGATCTCTTTAAAGCCACCATGCTCACCTTCATTAGCATTCATGATCTCTGTTTGCCAACGATTAGATTCGAAATATCGACTATACATGCGGTATAGATCACCGGCAAAAATAGCAGCTTCATCGCCACCGGCACCAGCACGAATTTCAACGAAAGCATTGTTGTCATCGTTAGGATCTTTTGGCAGCAGCAAGATTTGCAGCTCATCTTCAAGCTTCTCGATGATAGACTTAGCTTCTTTCATCTCCTCCTGAGCCATCTCTTTGATCTCAGGATCATTCTCACTCAACATCTCTTTTGCAGCATCTAGGTCTTTAGTCGCGTGCTGAAAAGACTTGAATGCAAAAACGACATCTTCAAGCTGTGAATACTCTTTCGAGAGCGCACGAAAGCGCGGTTGATCTGCGATAATTCCAGGATCACTCAACAGAGCCAACACTTCTTCATTACGCTCAAGCAAGCCTTCAAGCTTGCGGATAACACTGTCCTTCATTAAAAAATTAACCTTTATTTTTTATCTAATCCGAGCGCAGTTCTAAGCAGAGCTATGCTATCTAGGTCGCCTTTGCGACTCGCTGCAGTCAAAGCTTGAGTGGGTGCATGGATCAATTTATTGGTTAACTTATTAGCCAGTTCGAGTAGCAGCTGTTCGCTATCTCCACCTTGGGCTAACTTGTTGATCGCTCGCTCCACTAACTCATCTTTTATCGCCAAACTTTTACTGCGATACTCACGAATACTGTCTACCGACTCTAACGAGCGGATCCACTCCATGAAAAGATGTGACTCTTGTTCTGCAATTATCTCAGCTTGCTCGGCAGCCTCTCTTCTTGAGGCCATATTCTGTTCTATAATGCTTTGCAGATCATCTACAGTGTAGAGGAAGGCATCATCAAGCTCGGCAACCTCAGCTTCAATATCACGAGGAACTGCGATATCAACTAATAACATAGGTTGATGACGACGCTGCTTCAGCGCTTTTTCTACCATGCCTTTACCGAGGATCGGTAAAGGACTCGCGGTAGATGATATCACGATATCGGCCTTAGGGAGAAAATCAGGGATCTGCTCAAGTGTGATCGCCGTTGCACCGAACTCCTTACACATGCCTTCGGCACGTGAAAGTGTACGATTAGCCACAACCATAGAGTCAACACCATTATCTTTTAAATGCTTGGCAACAAGTTCGATAGTCTCCCCTGCACCGATAAGCAAGACTTTAGTCGCACTCAATGCCGAAAAAATATGCTTGGCCATGCTAACCGCTGCAAATGCAACCGACACAGCGGCGGCTCCGATCTCAGTTTCAGTTCTGATTTTTTTGGCTACCGAAAAAGTATTCTGAAACATGCGATCCATAGTGATGGCAACCGTTCCAGCCTCTTTCGCTTTAACAAAAGACTGCTTTACCTGACCTAAGATTTGCGGCTCACCAAGGATCAATGAATCTAACCCCGATGAGACGCGCATCAAGTGCTGCACAACAGCTTGACCATGATATTTGTACAAGCAAGATTCAACATCCTCGTGGGATAATTGATGATACTCTTCCAGCCAACGTATAACATCCGTTTCATCTGCTGTATTGGTATACAGCTCAGTACGGTTACAGGTGGAAATGATCACAGCTTCGCCGGTCTTAGTTTGATTTGCCAGACTCTTCATGGCTTCATGAATTTTATCTGGCGAAAACGCGACCTTTTCACGCAGGTCAACCGTGGCTGTTTTATGGTTAATTCCGATTACTACAAGGCTCATCTGACTAGTTCTGGTCTCTTGGCACCACATTAATTGTCGGACATTCTACTTAATTGGATGAAGTAAAAACAGAATATGCTTAACAAAACCGAATATTAATCTAATTTTTAATTTTTTAATCCAATTTAAGGTCACAGCCTTCCCCTGTAAAACATCGTAATTAACTTAGTTTGAAACCTAAGTGCGGCGAGACATATAGCGAATTTCTCATTTAGAGCTGGTATTCTTAATAAGCCTTCGTATCATAGGAGCCTCACTATCAGCCATAGATGAATAATTTGAGCTATTTCACAAAAACACCTCTCTTATTGATGATACTGAGCATAAGCTTGCTATCGGCATGTACCACGACTCCAACTAACTTGGTCCCGATACAAGTCGATGACGTATCTCAGGCCAAGGCCTGGGAGATACGAGGTAAGCTTGCCATTAAAACACCCAAGGATAGCTTCAGCACTAATTTATACTGGCTACACACCCAGACAAAAAGTGAATTCAAGCTCACTACGATGCTTGGCACTACGGTGCTGTCCTTAACCACTGAGCATGGCATCACACGTTTAGACGTTGATGGGGAAACATACAAACACCATGATGCTCAGCAGTTATTAGCCAAGGTCACAGGTTGGTCAATCCCAATCAACGCTTTACCTTTATGGATAACGGGGCAAGTATCGCCAGAAGATAAAGTCAGCTCATTTGATGAGAATAGTAGGCCAGTAAGCTTATTTACGCCATTAGAGACACCTCCATGGCATGTAGAATTCCTCAAATGGCAACAGCAAAATGGTACTCAGGTGCCTAGATTGTTACAATTAAAAAGAGCCGGCCTACGACTCAAACTACAAGTTAATCAATGGCAAGCCCTCGCTAACGCTGATCTAGCCTCCTCTCAAAATCAGATTAAAAACAGTGCACCATTTAATGCGAGCACACGCTAGATGAACGACATCAATGTATCACTGGACTGGCCCGCACCAGCAAAACTTAACCTATTTTTAAATATTAATAATCAACGTGATGATGGTTACCATGAATTACAGACTCTATTTCAATTTGTAGATTATTGTGACTATTTAGACTTTAAAGTGACCCAGTCACCGCAACTAAAATTACACTCGAACATGAATAACGTTATCGCCAATTGCGATAACTTAATTCTCTTAGCCGCAAAATCATTACAAAAATATTGTAATTGTCCAAAAGGCGCCGAAATATGGCTGGATAAACGCTTGCCTATGGGGGGAGGGCTCGGTGGAGGCTCATCCGATGCTGCCACCACTTTAGTCGCATTGAATGCACTCTGGGATACCCAGTTATCTAAACAGCAACTGATGAAAATAGGCTTAACAATTGGAGCGGATGTCCCTGTTTTTATTAATGGATTATCAGCATTCGCCGAAGGCGTAGGTGAAAAAATAACCCCTGTATCACCAAAAGAATATTGGTACTTAATCCTAATACCCGATGTACATGTATCTACAGCAACTGTATTCCAAGATCCACAACTTACTCGCGACACTCCTAAATTAGATATTAACGATTTAATGACCGCTCCCTGGAAAAATGATTGCCAAAATTTTGTCGTTAAACACTACCCTCAAGTTGCCAACACCTTAGACTGGCTGGTAGAATATGCGCCATCTAGGATGACAGGAACCGGAGCTTGTATATTCGGTCAATTCGAACTGGAGCAGCAAGCCTTAGAGATTCTGGCTAAATTGCCAGAAGACATGCAAGGTTTTGTCGCCAAAGGGACAAATATATCGCCTCTAGAGTTGCATTTAGCTCAATTATAGAGGCTAAGCCCTAGAGTAAGCCTCACCTTACTCTAGCCAATAAACATAAAGCATACGCCTGAGGTTCATACAGTGCCTGACATTAAACTTTTTGCTGGTAACGCAACACCCGCTCTCGCCAAGAAGATAGCCGATCGTCTATTCTGCAAGCTCGGAGACGCAGCGGTAGGCGTATTCAGCGATGGGGAAATCAGTGTCCAGATAAACGAAAATGTACGTGGTGCGGATGTCTTTATCATTCAATCTACATGTGCACCGACTAATGATAATTTAATGGAACTTATTGTCATGGTCGATGCATTACGTCGTGCATCAGCTGGACGTATTACCGCAGTGATCCCTTACTTCGGTTACGCTCGTCAAGACCGACGCGTACGTAGCGCTCGGGTCCCTATTACAGCTAAGGTTGTCGCTGATTTCCTATCAAGCGTTGGTGTTGACCGCGTTTTGACATGTGACCTACATGCTGAACAGATTCAGGGCTTCTTTGATGTTCCTGTCGATAACGTATTTGGTAGCCCTGTGTTACTAGAAGATATGCTGTCTAAGGATCTCGATAACCCTGTCGTTGTGTCTCCGGATATCGGTGGTGTTGTACGTGCTCGCGCTATAGCTAAACTGCTTGATGACTCTGATCTTGCCATTATTGATAAGCGTCGTCCACAAGCCAACGTGGCTCAGGTGATGCACATCATAGGCGACGTCCAAGGACGTGACTGCATCATTGTCGATGATATGATCGATACCGGAGGCACCCTGTGCAAGGCAGCCGAAGCCCTTAAAGAGCATGGGGCTAACCGCGTATTTGCTTACGCGACTCACCCAGTGTTTTCAGGTAATGCGGCTAAAAACATCGCCGAGTCTGTTATCGATGAAGTCATAGTTACCGATACCATTCCTCTAAGCAAGGAAATTCTGGCACTGGAAAAAGTCACTCAATTGTCTATGTCGACGGTTATGGCAGAAGCCATCCGACGTGTTAGCAACGAAGAATCTATCTCTGCGATGTTTAAGCAATAGTCAAAATCTTACTGTAAATGATTAAAGGTACTCTCTGAGTGCCTTTTTTGTATCCAAGACTTGAAGATGTTAGCTAAATACACCCGCTCTACCTCAAGGTGAGTGATTTCAATGGCAATTTAAAGTGGTTAAATCACTTATAAACCCATCCAATGGGAACGCCTGTACGTGACACCATGCATACGCTGAAAGATTTAGTTTAGACTAATCTATTCCAGACACAAAAAAGCCCATCATAAAGACAGGCTTTTCGTTTTATATAAAATGGTACGGGAAGAGAGACTTGAACTCTCACACCTTACGGCACCAGAACCTAAATCTGGCGTGTCTACCAATTCCACCACTCCCGCACTGCTCCCAATTTTACATCTTGGAAAGATAACAGACTAGAAGCTAAATCTGGCATGTCTAATATCAACACCACCACTCCCGCACTGCTCCCAATTTTACATCTTGGAAAGATGCTTTCGAATCGAATATTCGCCTATATGCTAGATATAACACGAGTCAAATTCACTCTCTAGTTTGCATCTTGAGTAGATGTAAAAGTGGCTGGGGTACCAGGATTCGAACCTGGGGATGCCGAGATCAAAACCCGGTGCCTTACCGCTTGGCGATACCCCAACAAATTTTTAGCTAAGCTATAAACTCTAGTTACCGCATTAAAGTGTAAGCAGTCTATATCTATTTAATAATGGTACGGGAAGAGAGACTTGAACTCTCACACCTTACGGCACCAGAACCTAAATCTGGCGTGTCTACCAATTCCACCACTCCCGCACTGCTCCCAATTTTACATCTTGGAAAGATAACAGACTAGAA
>JBAHZX010000060.1:0-5859 GCA_037132815.1 Shewanella sp. | reverse complement strand
GAATATATCCGTAATCAAGAAAAACAGGATGTAGAGCGGGATCAGCTGAAGTTGGGAGTTTAATGCGCCTCGGGCGCTTACTTTAAGCCTTCTAGGCTGTCATCTAATAAGCCTCCGGCTCTGCCGGAGGTAATTTAACTGCTTTCCAGCCCTTAGCGCCACAAAGTACCGCTGCTATTGTTAAGAAAATAAAATCGGCTAATTCGTAATCTTTATTGGCGTCTACTCTGTGATCTTCAATACGCTCAATATCTTGAAATAATGACATGATAAATAACTTGTGTTGATTTTTGATACTGATCATTCAGTACCAATAAAGTTCAAAATTTATTTATTATACCGTGTTATTTTTCATGAATGCACGATCCCACCCTGGGGGGAATCTTAGATCTCAGTGATAACCCGCATTCTTACACTAATATTCTGTTAAACTCTGTCAGCTAATTTTGTTAAATCAAAGAGAATCCGCCTGTGTTATGTACTCATTGTAGTAAGACTGTTGGTGTCAATGCGGTCAAAAATCAGCGGGGTAAAGGCTTAAATGCGCAGATTCAATGCCCTCATTGTGATGCCTGGTTAGGTAAGAATCCGATTCTCACACGTTTAAAGATTGTCGCTTTTTATTCTGGAGTTGCCGCTTTAATCTACGGTTATGTTGAACCTGAGATACGTAATCTAACCACGCCTTGGGCCATAGTGGCTGTGATAGTCTTGTTAATTAGCCATATGATGGATCATTTAAAGGTGATCCAAGTACCGGAGGTTAAAGAGGTCGACGATAGTGATCACCGCCAGAAGTACCGCTAACTTTGGCGGGTATAGATTTCGTCGCTGTATTATTACGAAGGAGCGGTAGCATAATTAATTATATCATCGGTTCGATGGGCCATTTTAAAGAAGAAGTCGTAGTGATAGCAAATATCACTGCAGATACACTCAGTGACATTCGACTTAATGAATAACTGTAACTTGTGCTTCTAATGCGGCATCGACATAGTAAATCCCGCTACCGATAGCGATGAAAAAAAAGGTTGTCCAAAAAATCATTTTACCATTTTCACGTAGGAATTCTAACATGGTGTGCACTCCCTCTATGGGTTAAAGCTCTGCTTAATAGGATGAACTTGTTAGCTGTAATTTTAGACTGTATAGCTTAAGCCAGCATTAATTGTGATTAAGGATTTAGTGATATAGATCTAATTATTTCATGGTGTTTTGTCAATAAGTCTAGGATGTTAGCCTGATTTACTTTGACCCGAGTTTATTTGCTGTTTACATTATATGTTATAACATCATAGATATTTATTAAAAGTGTAGCTTGACTTAACTCACTGTTTGCATCAGATTGATCGTGATTTTATCTCATTTTGACTTGAGGTAGTAGGGTAACTTGTGTCTTCAACGGTGGTTTTTATGGTCAGTCATAGTGTGAAACGAGGAGTTGCTTTGTGGCTATCAGCCATATTGATTCTCCTATCGTTTGCCGCTTCTGCCCACAGTGTTGAACACATAGATCATGGTGCTCAGAGTCACTGCACCCTCTGTTTTCATAAACATCAGCTTAATAAACTTTTACCTAGTATTCCATTTAGCCTCCATGTTTCAATTCAAACATTTGAACCTGTCACCTACTGGGAATATTGCAGCCTAGCGTCACATATCAGTTTTTTCCGTAGCCGTGCACCTCCAATCGCGTAAATCAAATTAATCTACTCGTAATCTCAATTTTTTGATTTAGCTCATCTAACATTAATGCTTTAATATTTTTAAGAATATTAGGTGGGCAATGCTATATTCTGGAGAAATTAATGACCGTTTTTAATAACCGCGTATCATGCGTGGCCGCTGCATGTGCCTTTTTTACCATTCAAGCTTTCGCCGCAGATCCAAGCCTGACAAATCCGGCTATCAGTGCCGTTCTCGATGGTTACTATCAAAATACCGAACGCCCGATGGCTGAGCGTGGTGAAGGTTTTGGCTTAGGTCACACCGAGATAGCCATGAGTGCCAGTATCGACGATATGTTCTACGGTAAGTTGACGGCAGTGATTGAGGTACACGATGATGACACTGAACTAGGACTAGAAGAAGCTTTCATTCAAACCTTAGCCATGCCATGGGGATTTTCGATCCGTGGGGGTCGTTTCCTGTCTGATGTGGGCTATTTGAACAATCAACATGTTCATACTGATGCCTTCACGGACCGACCTGGGGTATACCGTGCCTTCCTTGGTAGCCATTATTTTGATGATGGTGTGCGACTAAGCTATGTGGCCCCAACGGATCTTTACTGGACCATGGGGGTGGAAATTTTTAAAGGGGACAGCATGCGTGTCGCCAGCGATGAAGAACATGAAGAACATGAAGCCGATAGCGAGCATGATTATAAAAATATAGGTATCTATACCGCCTATACCAAAATTGGTGGTGATATAGGGGATGGGTCATGGCAGACAGGCTTTAGTTACATGCGTAACGAGAATGGTCGTATGCTAGAAAGTGATCACGAAGACGATGAAGTATTGGCTACCGAAGAAGCACACGAGCACGCGGCAACATTTACTGGTGAAAATACTTATATTGCCGATGTCGTCTATAAGTGGGCACCAAACGGCAACTATAAGTATCAACATCTCACGGTCAGTGGTGAGTACTTCAGGGTGACAGATTTTGCCCCCCTCGAAGATGATCATGATCATCATTTGGCCGACAGTGTCGATGATATGCAAGGTTGGTACTTGAGTAGTGTGTACCAGTTTACTCCAAACTGGTCAGCGGGTGTACGTTATGGTGAGACTGATGTTCAGGAGCTTCATGAGGACCACTTTGATGACCAAAAGTTAAAAGAAACCGAGGTCAGCCTAGCTTGGCATCATAGCCATTTTTCTACCGTACGTCTGCAGTACACCAATCAGAAAGGAACCAATTATTTTGGTATCGAAGATGATAATGTACTAACTCTTCAATATGTTATGACTCTGGGGGCTCACGGTGCGCATCAATTCTAGGTTAGTCAAGACGGCGATAGCCGCAGTAGTAGTGAGTTATTCGAGTCTTGCATCTGCCGAATTAAACATCTTTGCTTGTGAGCCTGAATATGCAGCGCTGGCAAAAGAACTGGCACCTAATGCCAGAATTTACTCGGCGACGACTGCGATGCAAGACCCTCATCAGGTTCAAGCCCGACCGAGTCTTATCGCTAAGATGCGTCAGGCTGATATCGCTGTTTGTGCTGGTGCAGATCTTGAAATTGGCTGGCTGCCAATGCTGCAGATGAAGTCATCTAACGCTAAGGTTCGCTCAACTGATCAGGGCCTTTTCTTTGCCGCTGAGCAGGTTGAAACCATAGATCAGCTTAAATCTGTAGATCGAAGTATGGGCGATGTTCACGCTAAGGGTAATCCACATCTTCACTTCTCACCTGAGCGGGTGTTGAAAGTGGCCCAAGCGCTTACGGTTAAGCTTATTGCCGTTGATCCTGCCAGCCAAGCGGATTATGAATTGGCCTTGGCTGACTTTAGCCTAAGGTGGACTACAGCGATCCCGGTTTGGGAGAAGAAAGCTGCGCCTCTGAATGGCAAGAAAGTTATCGCTTATCACTCCAGCTTCAAATACTTGTTCGATTGGATAGGCATTGAGCAAGTTGCTGATTTGGAGCCTAAGCCTGGATTACCACCTAGCAGCAGTCATCTTGCAAGTTTGCTGACACGAACTAAGGCGGGTGATGTTATGGCCATTATCGTGGCATCTTATCAGGATGAGCGAGGTGCTAATTGGTTGGGAGAACGTGCTAACTTGCCCGTTCAGATACTACCGATGTCGGTGGGTGGCAACGATCAGAGTCAAGATCTCTTCAGTCTTTATGACAGTGTTTTAGATCTTTTACTTAGTGTAAAAGCTATCTAGCGTCACTAGATAAGGGTGCTGGTTTATCCATCGCCCTTATTTTCTATTTGATGAGGCTCAACAAGCGAGTATTTTCTCATGTTTGATATTAACTTAATCTCAATTCTTCTGCCGGCATTAGCGGCCGGTGTACTGGTGTTGTCGACCCATGTGCTACTCGGTCAACAGGTGCTAAAGCGGGGAATTATTTTTATTGATCTAGCGATTGCACAAGTGGCTGCATTAGGGGCGATTGTCGCTCACCTTAATCACGATATTGAGCATTTGCCTTTCTCTAATGTGTGGATGCCGGCCCTATTTGCTCTTGTTGGAGCGGGGTTTATTGCCTGGCTATCTAAACGTATGGCCGATGAACTTGAAGCAATAATTGGTTGTTTTTATGTGCTGTCTGCCGTGGCAGCCATGTTGCTGTTATCCAACGATCCTCATGGCGCAGAGATGCTTAAACAATTATTGTCGGGGCAAATACTCTGGGTCAACTGGTCTCAACTTATCTGGCCTGCTTGTGTCTCTGTGCTGGTATTAGCAGTGGTTTTCTTCAAGCCTAAGCTAATCGAAGGTGGTGGTTTTTATATCCTGTTCGCTATCGTTATCACCCTATCGGTCGAGTTAGTTGGCGTCTATCTGGTGTTTAGCACCTTGATATTACCCGCCCTTGCGGTCAATAAATTTGGGTCTAAATATAGGCTGGGAACTGCTTATCTGGTGGGATTAACGGGCTATATTCTAGGCTTGTTATTTTCAGCTGCTTTCGATTTGCCTAGTGGTGCCGCTATTGTGGCCACGCTTGCGGTCAGTGCGATTTTGTTCAGATTGGTATTGAGTCTGATCAATCGTGCTAAGCAGGTCGATACGATATCGATTAAAGTTAGCTAAATGCAGTTAATGCTCCTTGATGCAATGAGCCTTTTTATCAGGTCATGGTATTTTTAGTATCTGTACTCTGAACTAATGCGTATTTAGTCTCGGGGCTACAAATGTAAACAATATATTGAGTCATTCCCTCTTGCTGGCTATACTCCCTTGATTAGAATCAAAGGAGTATGTTGTGCTGTTAATCCTCAGGTCGTTGATATTAGCTATGATACTATTGCTAGCATTTGTTTTTGGTGGTCTGGTTTGTATGCTTAGGCCTCGTCATCGAGACAATGTACACATGTTCGCTAAAATATTTTCTTATGCTGCGCCGATATTAGGTATAAAAGTCATCGTTCGTAAGCCTCGCTCAGGTTTGAAAGATGAACCTTGTATCTATCTTGCCAATCATCAAAATAACTTCGATATGTTCACTCATACCGCTGCGGTTCCTAAAGGGACGGTGAGTTTGGGCAAGAAGAGTCTCGCCTGGGTACCTTTCTTGGGTCAGATTTACTGGTTATCGGGTAATATCCTTATCGACAGAAGGAATCGTAGTAAAGCCTTTGAAACAATGGCAGAAACGGCCAGAAAAATTAAAGATAAGTGTATATCTATTTGGATTTTTCCCGAAGGTACACGCTCTAAAGGCAAAGGTTTGTTACCTTTCAAATCCGGCGCCTTCCATACTGCAATCGAAGCCGGTGTATCCATGGTACCTGTATTGGCCTCTTGTCAGGGGCATATCAGGCTTAATCGTTGGGATAATGGCGTGGTTATTATAGAAATGATGGAGCCCATCGAAACTAAAGGTTTAGCTAAAAATCAGGTCAAGGAGCTTTCATTACGCATTCACACATTAATGTCGGCGAAGTTAACTCAGCTTAACCGAGAAGCATCGGCGTTAATGGCAAAGTAATCCAAAAAGATTCGATAGTTGATAAACAAGCCTCCACTGACGGAGGCTTTTTTGTACCAAGATTAAAAGTTGGACACGGGTGTTGATGTGCTTAGCTATGGTATATAATTTGCCAAGATTTTTTATTGGGAGTCATCCATGTCAATCGAGCGCTTACTTAAGGCCCAGAAACAAGAAAA
>JBAHZX010000004.1:0-17479 GCA_037132815.1 Shewanella sp. | reverse complement strand
ATTTTATCTTTTAATAAGCCTGAGGTTAGATCTCCTTTATCGGCTAAACGAATTAGTTTTTTCAAGTCCCAGTTTTTTCTAGTATTTAAAAAATTTCTAAAAATGGAGTGTTTCATGTACTAAACCTTTTATTCATCAAATTTGTTTTTTTAAACACTATAATAAAAAAGTTAATTACAATAAATAACTTAAATATCATATGTAGTATATTAAAGGAATATAGGTCATGATAGGGTGATCACAGTGGGGTTTTCAAAAAATAGAATTTTTTATTCGTTTCAGATCAGGTATCTCGTACAAACAATCCATCTGAACCTAATTATGCGGTATCGGGTGCTGAAAGATGGCAATGTATTGAAGGATTATTCTAATCTTAGGTATGTAACAGCCCTAAAATAGACCGTGTGCATTGGGGTTAGATATGTCATTCAGAAGAGATGGACACGGTAAGAGTATTACGTTTATTGTACGAATTCAACGTGAATAACAGTCGTTATTTGGTCTATTTTTGAGCATCTAGGTTATCTAAATAAGTGTCGAATTTAATGTCAATTTTTCCATTTTAATGATTAATTGCTTGTTTTTGAAACAAACTACATGTGTAAATACCATTTATAATGATCTTGCCGTGAGGAGATGGATCTATGATCCGAAAGGGATGGACTCCTAGCATTTAATGTGATTTCGTTTTTGTTAGGTAGGTCGTAGGTTGAGATAAACTGTAGTTTGCCACGATTAAAATTAGTCGTAGGGAGGCCGTATGCGTACTTTATCGAATAGGGTTGAGCCTCTTTATCACCCCAGTCTAGATCCCCCCAAATAGTCCCATGAAGTGACAGCAAAGTAGAAATTTATCCCGCTTAATTCTCAATCAGTCTCCATCTTGTTAGAATGGCAAGTTTAACGTCAATTAGCGTATTCACCTCAATTTTTGGAATGATAATGAAGATCCTTGCTGATGAAAATATGCCTTATGTACAAGAATTATTTGGAGACTTGGGAACAATTGAAACGGTTAATGGCAGAGAACTAACGCCTGAGCAGGTTAAAGATGCCGATGTGCTCTTGGTGCGTTCAGTGACTCAAGTTGATGGATCTTTACTTGGGTTGAACAACCAACTTAAGTTTGTCGGTAGTGCCACCATAGGCACAGATCATATTGACAGTGATTATCTTGCCAAGCGTGGTATTCCTTTTAGCAGTGCACCAGGCTGTAATGCCACGGCTGTGGGGGAGTTTGTTTTTATCGCTATGCTGGAACTTGCCAATCGTTTTGGTGATAAGCTTAAAGATAAGACTGTGGGTATCGTGGGGGCGGGTAACACGGGTTCGGCGGTGGCTAAGTGTCTCTTGGCTTATGGGGTGACGGTGTTATTGCATGATCCACTTATTCAAGATGGCGATCCCCGTAACTTCATCTCATTAGATGAAATTATCGCTCGCTGTGATGTGATAAGTCTTCATGTTCCCATCACTAAAACAGGCGAGCATAAGACTTGGTATCTGTTTGATGAGCTCAGGCTTAATAGCTTAAAGTCAGGCACTTGGTTGCTTAACTGTTGTCGTGGTGAGGTGATAGATAATCGCGCATTAATTAAGGTCAAGCAAGCAAGGCTGGATATCAAACTGGTGCTTGATGTATGGGAAGGTGAGCCAAATCCTATGCAAGAGCTTATTCCCTTGGTTGAATTGGCGACGCCTCACATTGCAGGTTATAGTTTGGAAGGTAAGGCCCGTGGAACCTTTATGCTGTATAAAAACTTAATGGAGGTTCTGGGAAAAGATGCCGATAAGTCCATGACTTCTTTACTACCTGCGCTATGGAGTGCTCAATTGGATATCAAATCAATGCCCAATGAGAAGTCTTTGTTACAACTTGTCCGTTTTATTTATGATCTTCGTGATGATGACGAGTTATTTAGAAAAACCATTTTTGCTGATTCATCAAAAAACACCCAAGTTAATGACTTTAATAACAATGGGTTTGACCTTATGAGAAAAAATCACAAACATAGACGTGAATTAAGTGTCTTAAGGCTAGTAAACACTGGGCATTTTGATGTAAATTGGCTATCTAATTTAGGTTTTTCTGGAGTCGGACAGTAATTATGTCGCAAGAATTCAATGTTGTCGTATTAGGTGCATCGGGTGCCGTGGGTAAAACTATGATTGAGATCCTCGAAGAGCGCAATTTCCCCGTCGCTAATTTATTTCCTCTAGCCAGTAGTCGAAGTGCTGGTGGTACGGTCAGCTTCCACGGTAAACAGGTAGAAATTCTTGATGTAGACAATTTCGATTGGTCTCAGGCACAGATAGGTTTCTTCTCCGCGGGTGGTGATGTTTCTGAAAAGTGGGCTCCGATTGCTGCAGAACATGGCTGTGTTGTCATCGATAACACCTCTCACTTTAGATACGATAGCGATATACCTCTGGTTATTCCTGAGGTTAATCCAGAAGCTATTGCCGATTTCCGTAACCGCAATATTATCGCTAACCCCAACTGTTCTACGATTCAGATGTTGGTTGCACTTAAACCTATCTATGATGCATTTGGTATCTCACGTATCAATGTCGCCACGTATCAGTCGGTATCGGGCTCAGGTAAAGTGGCTATCGAAGAGCTTGCTGGCCAATGTTCAAAATTACTTCAGGGACTTCCTGTAGAGCCTAATGTATATCCTAAACAGATTGCTTTCAACGTGTTACCACAAATCGATAAGTTTATGGAAAACGGTTACACCAAGGAAGAAATGAAGATGGTTTGGGAAACTCAGAAGATCTTCGGCGATGATAATATTGTCGTCAATCCAACAGCGGTTCGTGTTCCAGTATTTTACGGTCACTCGGAAGCGATTCACCTGGAGACCATTCAACCCGTTGAAGCAGAAGATGTTAAAGCTGTGTTGCGTGAGGCGCAGGGAATTGAGTTATTTGAATCCGATGAAGAGTATCCAACAGCGGTGACGGAATCTGCTGGCACAGATCCTGTTTATGTGGGGCGAGTGCGCAAAGATATTTCTCATTCACACGGCATAAATCTTTGGGTTGTATCTGATAACATTAGAAAAGGTGCAGCGCTCAACAGTGTACAGATTGCCGAAGTGTTGATTCGAGATTATTATTAATGATTCATTAAATGCTAGGTTAAACGTCTAACTTGAGAAAAAGTCTGCAATTATGCAGGCTTTTTTTATTTAAGCGTTATTTTTGAATAGTGAACAAACAGTAGCAGACCTTGGATTTCTGGTTTATAGTAATTTCTTTAAATACAATCACCTAAATCTTCGTTGTCGGAACCGCAGCAACAAAGTGCCTAAAAGGGAAGAATTGATGAACTTTCGTACATCGTATCTTGTTGGTCTGATGGTTTCTGCTCTATTCGTATTTTTTGTAAGTCCTGTTGCCCAAACCGCTTTTGCTGCGGAGCCTTTGAAGACCACGGTTTCCGATGGTGAGGCAAGGCAAGCTAATCGTCAATACGGTCCGACTCAGTCTTCCGATACTTTCTGGAGCATAGCTCAAAAGGTTCGTCCTGATAACAGTGTTAGCATTTATCAGGTTATGGTAGCCATCTATGATGCTAACCCCCATGCTTTTTTTAGTGCCAATTTTAATAGTTTAGAAAAAGGCATGATACTGCTCATTCCGTCAAAAGACTTGATGCTGTCTATTCATAAGAGTGCGGCTAAAGCGCGGGCAGAAAGAGATGATAAGAACTGGAAAAAAACGACTCAGCCTGAAATTGTACAAGCTGTGCAACCAACAGCTGTTACTACCAGTACACCAGCCAGCTCCGCTACTCCGCCTATCACCCCTACAAATCCGAGTGTGGCTCAGAAACCAGCCGAAAATAGGGCTTTGTTCAAGTTAATGGCCAAGCTTGGAGCCGAGAGAGCTAAAAACTTACAACTCATTGATGAGCTAGCTAGTGCTCAGAAACCTGCTGGGAATAGGGCTTTTATT
The DNA here is from genome assembly GCA_037132815.1 of Shewanella sp. GTDB lineage: Bacteria > Pseudomonadota > Gammaproteobacteria > Enterobacterales > Shewanellaceae > Shewanella. The sequence goes on along the minus strand of JBAHZX010000004.1, from coordinate 13,516 downwards.
GAGTTAACGGACCAGCTTGAAGCCGCGAAAACTAAAAATTTACAACTCATTGATGAGCTAGGTAGGGCTCATAAACCAGAAGAAAATAGGGCTGTGTTCGAATTAATGGCCAAGCTTGAAGCTGCGAGAGCTAGAAACTTACAACTCACTCAAGAGCTAGGCAGGGCTCAGAAGCCAGCTAAAAATGAGGATTTGATCGAGCTAACGGCTAATTTTGAAGCCGTGGAAGCTAAAAACTTACAACTCATTGATGAGCTAGGCAGAGCTCAGGATCAGTTAAATTTAGGTCATTCTGATATAGATACATTGCAAAATAATATTGCTGAACTTAATGAAATGGTTGCGATATTAGAGGAGCAACTTCAAATCGGTAAGCAGCAAGCTGTTAGCCTTAATGAAGAAATTAAATCTTTGCAGCAACAGATAAACGCCTGGCAAACGATTGAGCCTGTGGAGGATACAAAAGTATGGCATGATTTGTTTAGCAATCCCTTAATGCTTATCGCAGTAGTTTCTTTTCCTGCTTTATTGTTACTTCTGCTTTTATGGTTATTCCTGAAACGTCGCCGTAATGACGGGGCGGGTATAGAAGACTCAACCGTTGAAAAATCTGAAGATGTGCCAGTGCCCAATGTCCTCGATGAAGCAGAAACGGCTGAGACCGCAGTGAGTGATGAACTTGAAGTTACGGTGGTTAACCTAGATACAGAAGGTTCACTGATTAATATCGATACGGCGGAGGACTTGCCGGAAGTAAACATGAATGAGGGCGATATTCAAGTTGATTTAGCCTCCAATGTATCACTTAACCCAAGTGATACGCTTGCCGAAGACGAAGTCGGTGCGACTCAGGATGCTGATGTAGAATTTGATACCGGTATCGAACTTGATGTTGAAAAAGTGCCTAAGTCACCGGCTGTTGCTATATCGGAACATGACCTTACTAATTTTCAGAAGGACAATGGTTTTATCGATATCGGTCGTCTACTCAATGAAGCCGATGAAACTGATGAAAATGTGGTGGACATGGATCAATATAAAGAGCTCGATGTTGATATGGGAGAGCTAGGCAGCCTGATGGGGAATGCGGCCATGGTGGATGTTGATGATGAAGAACATTCGGTCAATGCCAAGTTAGATCTCGCCAGAGCCTATATTGAGATAGGTGATAACGACAATGCTAAAGCCTTGCTTAAAGAGGTGCAGTTTGATGGCAATGACAGGCAAAAGCAGGAATCCGACAGTTTAATCAATTCATTAAATTAAATTTTATTATTTCTGAAAATAACGGCGTATCTGCTGCCGTTATTCTTATCTGTAATTCAAGTGTGTGCTAAAATCCGCGCCAAAATAGGTCAAACAACTTCTCTGGATTTTTTTCATAACGAGCTAGTCCTCTATGATTCATGAGATACGTGGCGACAGAGACAGGTTCAAAGAGGGTGTATGCGAGTAGCATTAGGTATCGAATATGATGGCAGCAAATATTATGGCTGGCAGCGTCAGCTTGAAGTCGACACGGTTCAAGCTCAGTTAGAGCGAGCACTGTCAAAAGTAGCCAATCAGCCCATTACCGTTCACTGTGCCGGCAGAACCGATGCTGGCGTCCATGGTACGGGACAAGTGATTCACTTCGAGACTACAGCTATTCGTAAAGAAAGTGCCTGGACCTTAGGTGCTAATGTCAATTTACCCGACGATATTGCGGTTAAGTGGGTGAAGGGGGTTGATGATGATTTCCATGCCCGCTTCTCCGCGACGGCCAGACGTTATCGTTATATGATCTATAACTATCACTTGAGACCGGGGATCTTACGTTCGGGTGTCAGCCATTACCGAGGCCAACTCGACGAGAATAAAATGCATCATGCGGCGCAGCACTTTGTCGGAGAGCATGACTTTACCAGTTTCAGAGCGCTGCATTGTCAGTCTAAAACCCCATTTCGTCATGTTCACGAGGTCAATGTGACCCGCCAGGGTATGTACTTATGTGTGGATATTAAGGCGAATGCTTTCTTGCATCATATGGTACGTAATATTGTAGGTTCATTGATTGAAATTGGTCTAGGTCACCAGAGTGAAAATTGGATTGTAGATCTGTTGGCACTCAAAGACAGAAGTAAGGCGGCACCTACAGCGCAGCCAAATGGTCTTTATATGGTTGATGTGACCTATCCGGATAAATATGAGTTGCCTAAATTAGCGCTGGGTCCGCTATTTATGTTGGATTGACATCACTGCTACGCATCTTTATTAGCACTACTGTATGGTTGGACTTTTTAATTAATTATCAAGAGCAGAATAATTATGTTTAACGCTCCCACTCAAGATACCAGTTTAGATATCTGGTTAGATTATTTACTTGCCATACACCCTACCGAGATAGAAATGGGACTAGAGCGAGTCTCTGAGGTGGCAGAGCGACTTGAGCTTAAGGATCTTGGCAAAACTAATGTGGTCACGGTTGCTGGCACCAATGGCAAGGGAACCACCTGTGCCATAGTTGAGGAGGTGTTACTGCTGGCGGGTGAAAGCGTTGGTGTCTATAGTTCGCCTCATCTGCTCAAGTTTAATGAGCGGGTTAGAATAAATGGAAAAGATGTCGATGACAGGCTTTTTATTTATGCCTTCGACGCTATCAATCAGGCTCGTGGTGATATTTCCCTTAGCTACTTTGAGTTTGCCACATTAGCTGGCTTATATATCTTCAAAGCAGCTAAGTTAGATACTGTGCTATTGGAAGTCGGACTCGGTGGCCGGTTTGATGCTGTCAATATTATTGATGCAGATATTGCCGTTATCACCTCAATCGATCTCGATCATCAAGAGTATCTTGGCGATACCCGTGAGTCAGTGGGAATGGAAAAGTCGGGCATATTCCGTGCCAATAAGCCTGCGATAATTGGGGAACCTGATTTACCTGCTTGTGTACTCGAATACGCCAATGACTTAGGCGCAGTATTGTATCGCGTCGGTCAGGAATTTAGCTATCGCAGTGGCGCTAGTTTCTGGCAATTTAGTGGTCAACAAACCTTGAATAATATTCCTATGCCTTCACTGCCATTGCCTAATGCGGCTACAGCTTTGGCTCTACTTAAATTGGGTTGGCCTCAGCTTAGTGATGAGATTATTCGTAAAGGCATACAAGGAGCCAGACTCACAGGAAGACTTGAAGTGGTCAGCGAGCAGCCTTTGGTCTTGCTCGATGTCGCTCATAACCCTCATGCCGCACGTTATTTAGCTAAGCAGCTTGAAAAGTATCAGGATAAACGGTTATTTGCTTTGTGCGGCATGCTAAAAGATAAAGATTGCCGTCAAGTTATCGAGACTCTGGCACCTCTGGTTGATGTGTGGGCATTTACTTGCTTGCAGACTGAGCGTAGCGCTTCCGGTGAGGATCTTAAAAAGATGCTTGTGGAACAAGCTCAACAAGCTTGTGTTCCTCAGGCTGATGCTAAGTACTTCGATTCGGTCGAGTCGGCTTGGTGTACCATTGCTGCAGAAATATGCCAAGGAGATGTAGTAATTGTATTTGGCTCATTTTACACTGTGGCAGAATTTAAAAATATTGAATTGGGTGGTCGTGGTTAATCATGGATACAAAGGATAAAGAGCAAGATAAAAAATCGTCTGGTTATTTTCAGAATCGCCTCGTGGGCATCATTGTCTTTGTTGCTTTAGGAGTTATTTTTCTTCCCGATGTGCTTGACGGCAAAAAGGTGCAACAAGAAGAGCAGTTTTCCGAGATCCCGCTGCGTCCACAAGTAACCAGAGTCAATTTGTCAGATGAAGTGATACAAGCGGTGGATCTTAGTAATACAGAGCAGGTATTTAAGCCTGAGGATAAGGTTGAAGCATCAAGTGCTGACGCATGGAAAGTGGTCGAGACAGAGACGAAGTCAGAGCTGCGGACAGTAAGTACTAATGTGAAGCCACGGAGTAATCCTGAGGCGAAACCCGCTGAGAAATCGACTCATAAACCAGTTGCGGAGACAGTGACACCGACGAGTTTAGCCTATACATTACAGCTAGGTAGCTTCAATAATGCTGCCAATGTAAAAGGCCTTATCAGTAAACTGAGGGCAGGGGGCTTCAATGCCTATACTTTGCCGACTATTCCCGTTGATGGCAAGTTAACCAAGGTGTTTGTCGGGCCTGAAATATCTAAATCTAAGCTGCAGTCTCTTGAGCCTGGTATCGAGAAGTTGACTAAGCTTAAAGGGCGAATTGTCTCTTATCGCCCAATGGCCTCTTAAACAAAAGCTGTGACTAGAGATTGAGATAATTAATTATCTCAATTGGGGTGAGAATGTGCTCGGTCTCTGTTAAAATCCGCGGTCTTAACTCTATGTCGGATTATCATTAAATGGTTTGGATCGATTACGCCATTCTCACTGTTGTCGGAGTCTCGACTCTTATTAGCCTAGTTCGTGGTTTTGCGAAAGAAGCCATGTCTTTAGTTGTTTGGTTTGCGGCCTTCTTTGTAGCGAGTCAGTTTTATCAAGACCTTGCGGTCTATCTTACCCAAATGCAAGATGAAATGCTCCGCAATGGTGTCGCCGTTACTATTCTTTTTATAGCGACACTCATCCTAGGGGCGTTAATAAATTATCTTATCGGCCAGTTAGTTGATAAAACAGGGTTATCTGGGACCGACCGAATTTTAGGTCTGTGTTTCGGAGCCTTAAGAGGTGCTTTAATTGTTAGTGCGTTACTGTTCTTTTTGGATGCATTTACGGGTGCACCCAATACGGATTGGTGGCAGAGTTCAATTCTGGTGCCTGAATTTGGTGTAGTTATCCAGTGGTTTTTTGATTACATAGAAAACACGTCAAGTTTTATACCCAAAATATAGAATGCATAAAGTATTAATAAGTTTAGCTTAAGTCGATTTTCACTTTAGCGACTAAAAATTATAATTATCAGAACATCTTACAATGAGGAATCTCACCCATGTGTGGTATCGTCGGAATAGTTGGCAGGTCATCGGTTAATCAGCCTATCTATGATGCACTAACTGTACTTCAACATCGCGGACAGGATGCTGCGGGTATCGTGACCGTGGATGGCAGTGCGTTTAGATTACGTAAGGCCAATGGTCTGGTAAAGGATGTATTTGAAGTTAAACATATGCAACGCTTGCAAGGTAATACAGGTATCGGCCATGTCCGTTATCCTACCGCAGGGAGCTCGAGTGCATCTGAGGCTCAACCTTTCTATGTTAATTCTCCTTTTGGCATTTCGTTAGCTCATAACGGCAATTTGACCAATACTGTAGAGTTACACGCACGTTTGCTAAAACAGCGTCGCCACGTTAATACAACATCTGACTCCGAAGTCTTGTTGAACCTGTTGGCCGATGAGTTACAGCAGTGTAAAAATGAGAGTTTAGGTGCCGATGATGTATTCGATGCTGTTGCTCATCTGCACATTCTGACTCGAGGTGCCTATGCCGTCGTTGCTTTGATTATAGGCCAGGGCCTGGTTGCTTTTCGTGACCCATTTGGGATCCGTCCTTTGGTATTGGGTAAGCAAGAGACTGAAAATGGCATTGAATATATGGTTGCCTCCGAGAGTGTGGCGCTCGATGCCGTTGGCTTTGAGCTGATGCGCGATATTGCGCCAGGTGAAGCAGTGTATATCACCTTAGATGGTGAGTTATATACACGTCAGTGTGCTAAAAACCCCACCTATGCTCCTTGTTTATTCGAGTTTGTTTACTTTGCACGCCCTGACTCAACGATGGATAAAATATCTGTTTACGGTAGTCGCGTAAATATGGGTGCTAAGTTAGGTGAGAAGATCAAGAATGAATGGGAAGATCATGACATAGATGTGGTTATCCCTATTCCAGAAACCTCATGTGACACCGCATTAGAGATTGCTCGTCACTTGAAACTGCCCTATCGCCAAGGTTTCGTTAAAAACCGTTATATTGGCCGTACTTTCATTATGCCAGGTCAACAGGAGCGTAAGAAGTCTGTACGGCGTAAACTCAATGCTATTGGTGTTGAGTTTAAGGGCAAGAACGTCTTGTTAGTCGATGACTCTGTGGTACGTGGTACGACTTCTGAACAGATCATTCAGATGGCTCGTGAAGCTGGAGCCAAGAAGGTCTATTTTGCCTCAGCTGCTCCAGAAATTCGCTTCCCTAACGTCTATGGTATTGATATGCCAACAGCGAGTGAGTTGATTGCTCATGGTCGTGATGTGGACGAGATCAGTAAGATAGTTGGTGCCGATGGCATGATCTTCCAAAATCTTGAAGATTTAGTCGAAGCCGTTCGCATGGAGAATCCTGAGATTAAGCGTTTTGAGACCTCAGTATTCGATGGTAATTACATTACTAATGATGTGGATCAGGATTATTTAGATCACATTACTCAGTTACGTAATGATGATGCTAAAGCTAATCGTAACAAAGATATCGGTACGAACTTAGAGCTTCATAACGTTTGTCATCCATAAATTTTCGTATTTTTTAGCGAAAGCAAGTTAATGTTTAGAAAGCCGACATAGCAACTTTGAGTGTCGGTTTTTTTATTGTCCAAATGTTAGGGAATAAAGATGGTACAGGAAAACACTTATCCAATTGGCGTAACGGGTCAGAAGTGGGGTGAAGCAGAAAAGGCACTCTGGCTAACCAAGCAAACGATTCAACGCTCTTATCAAGCTGAGGTGGTCACTAAAATAGTGTCACTTGCTGATCACTTTCAAATAGAGAAATATGGTGCCTTGTCTTATAACCCCAGTAAATACTCCTTGTTTGTGGTCAAATCAAAACAATGGAGTGAAGATAAGCCGACCCTGTTAGTAACGGGTGGGGTTCATGGTTATGAAACCAGTGGTGTACAAGGGGCAATACGTTTTTTACAAACTGAGGCCAAGGCATATGAGGACAGATTTAATATCCTCGTAGCTCCGTGCGTCAGTCCCTGGGGATATGAGACCATTAACCGCTGGAATCCCAATACGGTAGATCCTAATCGGTCATTTTATCAAGAGAGTCCGGCAGAAGAGTCAGCAGCTTTGATGGCTTATATTGCAGATTTAGGTATTGAGATCACTGTGCATATCGATCTACATGAGACTACAGATACAGATAATTCAGCGTTCAGGCCTGCTTTAGCGGCCAGGGATGCAGTGGAACAAACCCATTGGAATATTCCCGATGGTTTTTATCTGGTGGGGAACACTGATCTACCAGCCGAGGAATTTCAAACTGCAATTATCGAGTCTGTAGAAAAAGTTACCCACATAGCCCCAGCCGATGATGCTGGTGATCTTATCGGTGTCGTGCTATCTCAGTGGGGCGTGATCAACTATGCCACTAAGGCTTTAGGACTGTGCATCGGCTTTAGTGATAGCATCTATGCCACCACGACAGAAGTGTACCCAGATAGCCCTAAGGTCGATGATGAAAATTGTATTTTAGCTCAGGTAGCGGCAATTACAGGTGGATTGGATTATATCTTGCCACTTTCTTAATCCTTGATTTAGAGTAAAGCAGTAGTCACCCATTAGCATTAACTTTTCTATATAGAGTTAATGCTTTATTTTATCTGTTTTTCAAGCTCAGGCCATAATTTAAGCTAAATGAATACACCAGACGAGCATCCAGATGGTGAAGAGTACGCTAGTTGAACGTTTACTTACAGTATGCCCCATGCTTAACCCTATGAGCGTACTGATACAGGTAAAGACTATTTGTATGGTTACCAACAGCATTAATTCAAAAATTTTATTGTCGGTTATCAGCGGGACGACTAATAGGGCTACCGCGGTTATCATAAGGAAATGATAAAGGAGTAGTTTATCTAAGCTACTGCCGGTTTCTGTGGTCGATGCAATCATAACGTATCTGCTTCAAAAGTTAGCTTGTGGTTACACATTACCCAAATGAGAACTATTATCAACCTAATTTACGAAATAGTCGGTCATCGCTGTTCTTTAACTCGAAATAATGACGAGCTGTGATTGCAGCTGGTGTTGGTTTAGGCTACAGTTACTGGTAATTTATACAGTAGTTCGAGTTCCACTTATGATTCTTTATATTGCAGAAAAACCTTCGCTTGGCCGAGCTATTGCCGATGTGCTACCTAAGCCTCACAAAAAGGGCAACGGTCATATTATGGCGGCGAACGGTGATTGTGTTTCTTGGTGTATTGGTCATCTGCTGGAGCAGGCTGAGCCCGATAGTTATGATGCTGCATACAAGTCATGGAAGTTTGAGCATCTGCCCATTATTCCCGAAAAATGGAAGATGAAACCCAAACCTAAGACCCGCAGTCAATTGACGGTGCTTAGGGGGTTAGTTAAAAAAGCCACTCAACTCGTTAATGCCGGAGATCCAGATAGAGAAGGACAGTTGTTGGTGGATGAGGTGATCTCTCATCTGGGCGTCAAGGGCGACAAGCTTAACAAGACACTGCGCCTATTGATCAGTGATCTTAACCCGCAAGCAGTGAGGCGCGCACTGGGTCAAATGCGCAGTAATCGTGAATTTATTCCCCTGTCTACTTCTGCATTAGCTCGTTCTCGTGCTGATTGGCTCTATGGCATGAACATGACTCGAGCTTACACCCTACAAGGCCGTAAGGTGGGTTATCAGGGCGTGTTATCGGTAGGGCGAGTGCAGACACCCTTGTTAGGCTTAGTGGTTCGCCGTGATGAAGAGATAACAAACTTTGTGTCTAAGGCTTTTTATGAGGTTGTGGCCAAGCTAACGACAGATAAAAATGAGGCGTTTACAGCCAAGTGGCAGCCCAGTGAAGCGTGCCAGCCATATAGGGATGAAGAAGGCAGAGTCTTGTCTAAAGGCCTAGCACAGAATGTAGTTGAGCGCATAAGTGATAAACCAGCACAAGTTACACAGGTTATTGCTAAAGACAAGCAGCAAAATGCGCCTCTACCTTATAGTCTGTCTTCGCTGCAGATAGATGCAGCTAAGCGATATGGCATGAGTGCCAAAGAGGTGCTTGACACCTGTCAGGCGCTCTATGAGCGACATAAGTTGATAACTTACCCCAGATCTGACAGTCGTTACTTGCCGGCGGAGCAGTTTGCTCAAGCCCCTCAAGTCATAGACGCAGTGCTATCAGGAGCCGTTGAGCTAGTCGAAAAAAGTGATAAGCCAGATCCTAAGATAAAATCTAAAGCTTGGAACGACAGCAAGGTCGATGCTCACCATGCCATTATACCCACAGAAAAACGAGTAAATATCTCGAGTCTAAGTACTTACGAGAAGCAGATCTACCTGCAAGTGGCTCGTCAATACCTTGCTCAGTTTTATCCGCCTTACCTTTATAGCGAAACTGAAGTTCATGTGTTAATCGAAGGTGGTCACTTCAAAACTAAGGCAAAGCAGGAAAGAGCACAGGGTTGGAAGCAGCTATTTGCGCGGAATAATTCTGTTAATGTAAGAGGTACAACCACTGGCAAGGAAGACGATGATGAGTCACAGCAGAAGTTGCCAGCGCTTAAGAAGGGTCAGTCTTTACATTCTGGGATTGGTGAGCTTATTGAGAAGCAGACTCAGCCCCCAAAACACTTTACCGATGCGACTCTACTTGGCGCGATGACAGGGATTAATCGCTATGTGACGGATCCTGAAATCCGAAAAATATTGAAAGATACCGATGGGCTGGGTACCGAAGCGACTCGCGCTGGTATCATCGAATTACTGTTTAAGCGCACCTTCCTCAGTCGACAGGGCAAAACCATTGTTGCTACCGAGGTTGGCAGAGGGTTGATTAACAGTCTACCTTTGAGTGCCACTACGCCGGATATGACCGCATTGTGGGAGAGTAACCTTAATGCTATAAGTCGTAAAGAAGCTAAATATCAAAGTTTTATGACGCCACTCATCGACTCTCTGAGCCACTTGATAACTCAGGCGGGCGCGCAATTACCAAAAGCCTTGCAAGGAGTCAAAGCGCCAAAAACCAGCTTTAAAAAACGTCGCCACACCAAGAAGAAAGCCAAAAGTTAATCATAGGTTTATATAGTACTGAGCTTACTCAACTGCTTGGAATTAAGGCAGGGGTTTTTGGCTGAAATAGCTTCGCCAGCAGATAATATTTGATAAGCCTTAATTTTCGCGATTTTGAGTAAATTAATCATTGACTGTCCGATGATGATAAGTCAGTCCTAGATATCCATTATACTAGCCTATTGTATAACTATTTAATGAGCATGTTAAGTTGAGCTGTCAAGGTTTGATAACGGGTAGATAGTTGACGATTTCGCTTCTTTACCAGATAAAGCTGCTCCGTGACGGCTTGTTTGGGCCTATGAATATAGACAAGATCATTATGAGAGAAGTTATCCAATGTACTCTTTGGTAATACGGTAAAGCCTATGCCTTGAGATATGGGTAGCAAGATTTGACTGAGTTGATTGACATAGCTTGCGGTGTCGAGTGCATTAATATTGAGCTGAGCCAACTCAGGTTCACCACAGAGATCAAAATACAGAGACAAATAGTGGATGGCATCTGGGTGTTTTACCAAACCGCAGCATGTGAGCACTTCTGCTGTGATAGGTTGATCTTGATACTGCTTAGGTAAAATCAGACATAAAGGCTCACTACCTAAGGTTTCTGAGCTAAATAGACTAGGGCTAGGTAGGTGGGTCACTATTCCTATTTCAATAGTTTCATTTTGGATATCATCAAGTATCTTATAATTGGGTGCGGCTTCAAGGTGTATGACTAGCTTGGGGTGTTGAGCCTGTAACTTAAGTAATTCAGGGTAAATTTGCAGGGCTAATGCTCCCGAGCAAGAGAGCCTACATAGACCTGAATAGGGGTCATCAAAACTCAGTCTTTCAAGTAATTTAGTTTCATTATTAGCTAGTTGCAATGCAAAATCATAAACTTGTCGACCTTGTTCAGTGATCTCGAAACCTTTATTTTCACGTTTAATCAATGAATGCTTGCAGGCCAGTTCAAGTTTGTTTATATGCTGACTTACCCCAGGTTGGGTCATATGTAGCTTTTTGGCGGTGTGAGTAAAATGTCCAACCTCGATCAAAGTCTTAAAGGTATGTAGCCAGATAGGATTTAGCATCAGCCAACTCAATATATTTATGTGATAACAAAATATTATTATAATGAGAAATATTGATAATTTCTAATTCTTCTTTAGCATGAGTATATTTACCTCATCGACAGCAAATTTCTTCCTACGTTAATTAACGAGGTCACTATGTCTACTCATAATGTAAATAATACAAGTTTAAGTAATGAAACAACCGTTTCCGCACATCAGCAGGCCATGCCTTATCCAAGAACGTTTTCTCATATCGGTATTTCAGTTCCAGATCTAGACGCTGCAGTGAAATTTTATACCGAAGTTTTAGGTTGGTATGTGATCATGGAACCATCGGAAGTTATCGAAGATGACAGCGCCATAGGTGAAATGTGCACTGATGTCTTTGGTGCGGGTTGGGAGCGTTTTCGTATTGCACATCTGTCAACCGGCGATCGTATCGGAGTCGAGTTGTTTGAGTTTAAAAATCAAGAAAACCCAGAAGATAACTTTGAATATTGGAAAACGGGTATCTTTCATTTTTGTGTTCAGGATCCGAATGTCGAAGAGTTAGCCGATAAAATAGTTGCCGCTGGCGGTAAGAAACGTATGAAGGCGCCACGTTACTATTATCCTGGAGAGAAGCCTTATCGGATGATCTATATGGAAGATCCATTTGGTAATATTTTAGAGATTTATAGCCATAGTTACGAGTTACATTATGCCAGCGGTGCATATAGTGGCTAGATTTTAGTGGTATATAGATAGAACAACCTGATAATAATATTATTGGGTTTTCTAAAATTAGTGGCTAATATGCATTGAATCGTCTAGTTAGGAAGTGTAACTTAAGGGCAAATTAAACCAAGATTTTATCGGGTATTCATGTTATTTAACGACGCGCTGACGAGAATAGCGGTGATTCATCAGCAGCACGCTATTAAATGTTTTCTTGCTATCGAAGCATTAAAGAAGAGGTTTGATTGGGCAAGTGAAGATTGGGCTCAAATCGATAACTTAGTCTGTCTCGAGGAGCCTGAGTTCAACTGTGCAATATTGAACTCGAATGTCATTCCTTTTGATACTGAAATCAAACGGCGTCATTGGATCTTATCTCATGGCATATACCCACATGCCTATTTTACTATGCAGGAGTGGTTTCAGAATGCTAAAACAGCAGAAGTTTTTGATTATTATTTAGCTCAGTGTATAGAGCATGCTCAGTATCTAGGCCACAACATCTCTATCCTATTTGCCTTTAAAGAATCGTGGGGGTGGGTTGAAAGTGAAAAACAACAACTGAGGTTTATTGAGAGATTTTGTGAGTTCGTTACAGCAACCTTCTACGGCAACAACTTTATTACCTATCCTGTAGAACAAAACTTTGTCCCTGATGATATTCCAAATAAATATGAGGTATTAAAAGACTGTCTCAGCAAGCCTGGCTTTTGGGGGCATCATCTTATTTCACTAACTTGGGTTTTGAAAAATCAGCATGAGCTATCTGGCAATGAGTTTAATCAGTTAATCTCTAATGTACAGCTTCAGTGCCATTGGTTATATGAAGATGAAATGGATAGGCCAATTATTGATGTCCGTTTTGTTGGAATGGCATCCAGTAAAGTTCTGGAAGCATCCTGTAGGAAATTATTACTAAATGATGTTAGCAATTTACATCAGATCACCCTGTCAGAATCTATCGTTTATCTATTTTCACAAGAGTGGGTTAAAGAGGGAGATAGGGAAAGATTAATTGATATTTTAGAATGCTTCTCTGAGTTTTAATAGCATTTTTTTTGCTGAAAAATCAAATTTACAACATGCTTCGATCTGATATTTTTTCTAGAGTGTCGGTTATCCTTGGGAACTAAGGAGTATTTCGCAAAAATCAATTGGGTAATAGGTAACGAAGAAAGTTATATCTGCCACAATGTTTTATTGCCAATTTAGTGAACACTAAAATTATCAGATAACAATTCTATAATCCTCATAAATCTTTAGGTTAATGACAATGGGGCTAACCTCTTGCACTAGTTCATTATTTGTTTGATTATGCTTCGTCTTTCACTTCTAGTAGCTTAGTTTTTTCGACTTTTCCATTTGAGCAAGATGGAATATCTCCACAGTGATTTGGTCAGAAAATAGCCAGTTACGGCAAACACAGTGCCTAATATCAGGCAGCCTAATATGAAAGGCGGACCTATAGTACATACAGAGGCTTCCACCCATTTCCACGTTGCTTCAAATACAAATTCTTGGGGTGGGTGGCTGAGGATTTTGGCTCCTAACATATAAGCTGCATAAAACATGAAGGGCATGGTGAGTGGGTTGGTTATCCACACTAGGGTGACTGCTATAGGTAAATTACAATTGAAAATAATGGCAAGGGCCGCCGCTAGTACCGTCTGAAATGGCATGGGAAGCCAGGCGACAAAAAGGCCGATGGCGAAAGCTGCTGGGGCTGAACGATGATTGAGTGCCCATAA
>JBAHZX010000144.1:0-6309 GCA_037132815.1 Shewanella sp. | reverse complement strand
CGCCTGTCTGGTATTTCACGAATATGGCCACATCAGAGCCATGAAATATTTCGGCATGAAGACCAAAGGGATTTATCTGATCCCATTCATGGGGGGGTTGGCACTCAGTGACGAAAAGATCAATACCCGTTGGCAAGACGTAGTGATATCTATCATGGGACCAACATTTGGCCTGCTGATGTCCATTTTTGCCTTAATAGCCTACTGGTTGACTGGTAACATATTTTTTGCTGGTCTAGCCGCATTTAACGCTCTTTTAAACCTATTTAACCTGTTACCCATACTTCCATTAGATGGTGGACATATCTTAAAGAGTATCAGCTTTTCGATGAACAGTATCATCGGCCTAGCCGCTTGTATCGCTGGGGCTGTAGTTGGCGTTTACTTGAGTTACACCTTAGGTTTAGCACTATTGGGATTTCTGCTACTTATAGGCAGCTTAGAAATAGGATTCGAGTGGAAAACACGTCACCAGAGTCACTTGTTACCCTTAGACAAATATGGACAGATATTCTCAACCATATGGTATTTTCTCACCACCGGAGCCCTGATTGCTATTATTTGGTATCTCGCCGGATTGGGAGACGACATGTTGAGATTACCGCTAAAGATATTACAGAGTTAACATAAGTTGCTAGCGGAAAACGATTATATTCTAAATTTAATTCGCCAAAGGTGCAAATCTGTCGCCTAGGAGACATTAGTGTGGGAGTAAATTGCGTAATATCGTTCGTGATAGGCATCCATAATTTCAAGTAATAAATTGTCATTTTCTAGATGTCACACTCTACTAAATAATGATGAACTGGAGATCGCCAAATATGACATCGATTCTTTTACTTGGATTTTTACTAGGAATGCAGCATGCACTGGAAGCTGATCATTTGGCCGCTGTATCTTCAATTTCGGTCGGCGAAACCTCAATGCGTAACATTATCACCCATGGTGCTATCTGGGGTACGGGACACACTCTGACCCTAATGATATTTGCCGGAGGGGCGGTGCTACTCGGGCTTAAATTTAGCGATGAGATGACTGGTGCATTGGAGTTTGGTGTTGGCATCATGTTGGTCTGGTTGGGGATTTGTGCACTCAGAGGATTAACAAAAAATAAAATCCATATCCATATTCACAAACATGATAATAAAACCCATATTCATGCTCATACACACAGCCACGACACAGGGGAACATAGTGATAATCCTCATCAACATACTCACCAACACAGAATGCCAATACGTACCTTATTAATCGGTATGACTCATGGCTTGGCAGGCTCTTCTGCTTTAGTCGTATTAGTGGCTTCAACAACCCATTCGCCATTAATTGGCCTGACTTATGTTGCACTGTTTGGACTAGGCTCTATTCTGGGTATGGCCTCTCTGTCAGCAATAATTTCTGTGCCATTTTCAAAAACAACAAACCTATTAAGTACTCGGTTCAGTACAGGCTTACGAAGCATCGTCGGTCTTGGGACATTATTATTAGGAAGTCAGATTATTTATCAGAATGGTCTGGTGCTTTTCACTTAATAGACAGAGATCATATCTAGCTGATGTCTACTGACCAAATAATCACTCACGTTTAATTTAGCGAAGGAATCTAGCTTTATCTGACAATTCAAGATGTCTCTGTTGTTCTTTTTCCTGTCGCCTTTTTGTAATACAATATTAATATAGTATTATTCAGTGATAAATACAGGCAAAACCATAAGGGAACAATAATGAAAAAAATCCAGCTTAGTTTGTTAACATTCACCATAGTGGCTAACTCTGCAGTTATGGCAGTTGAGTCTGATATCGCCAAGCAGTTTAATCTCGACCCCAATAAGGCCCCGGCTCAAAATTTTAATTTATCAAAGTGGAAAATCACCCTTCCAGAGTTAACCAAAGAGGGAGAGCGAAAAGGTAAAGCGTTAGAAATTAATAAACATCAGCTAAGTGATACGGACAAAACTTACTCCCATCCAAAATGGTTTTATACCCACACAGAAACAGGAGCTTTAGTGTTTGTAGCACCCAATGAGGCACCGACTACCCCAAACAGTAAAAATACCCGCAGCGAGTTGCGCAGTATGCTCGCTGAAAAATACAATGACCCAAAAAATAATTTCGTTGTAGAGTCTCACCCCAATGCGAGCGAATACGGCTCAATTGGCGGTCAATTAAAAGCAACTCTATCTGTTGATCAGGTCAGTACCAGTGGTGACTATAAAAAAAATGGTGCTTTTTCAGTGGTTATCGGTCAAATCCATGGCTCAGATAACGAGCCATTAAAGATCTCTTATCGTAAACTACCTGAGCATGATCACGGTTCATTAGCGTGGAATTATGAGCTTAACCCCTTACCTAAACTGAAAAATGCCAGAGATAGTAACGGCAATAAACTGCGCAAGGATATCCGCCATAACGTTTTTGGCGAATATAACCTTGGTAAAGGTGCCTCAGATCCAACTGACGGTATTGAATTAGGAGAGATTTTTTCATATGAAGTCAATGTTCAAGGTGACATCATGCAGCTAATTTTCACCAAAAATCTGGGCACGAAAAATGAAGTAATAAAAACCTTCGATGTTGACCTTGCTAAAGGTAATTACCAAGATAACAACGTTGATCAAGGTTATGGCAGCGATTGGATGTACTACAAAGCCGGGGCTTATAATCAGTGCAATACCCAAAAAAGCAGCTCAAACTGTAAATCCCGTGGTATGAAAGCAGGTGACTACACCCAAGTAAGTTTCTATCAACTTGAGCTAAACCAGTAAAATCCTAGCAAATGCTTCTAGTTCTTTCTTATTCACTGTGACTACCTTTTATTGACCCATAAGGGTACTGATTGAAAGGTAGTTACACAAAATCATTTACAGACTTCAAAATTAAATCTGCCCTAATACGTATTGGCGAAAATCTAAACTATATTCCGATCACCTATTTACGCCACATTAATTCTATTTAGCTACAATCACTTTATGAAACAATCGCCTGTTCCAGTCAGCCAATTCCAAAAATATTTACCACTCCAAGTATATTGAACCAGTTTATATCCATATTTGTTCCAGTTATATCGACAATAAACCTTATTTAAACAGCATGATATCGAATTAAACCGCCGAACGATGTCCAGACTGAATGATGAAATCAGCCATCTTGTTTAGACCCAAATATGATTTTCTGCACACGCAAGGCATGATAAACACACAGTGAGATTTTTGTGATAAAACGTAAAATTAACTGTTAAACCACAATCATCGAGAGGCTAGAACTGATGCTATTTCATACAGAATCATAGAAACCACTATAGCAAAAGGCAATCCCATTCGGCCACATCAAACATTACCGATATCAGTTATCTTACGCTAACTACAATCTCAACAGCCTCCTACTTGGCACATTAATCCTGACAAGACGTAGTTAGCCGGACGCTTACAACAGATGAAATATAAATGAGATAAAAGCCCGCCTTTATGGCGGGCTTTATAATCACTTACCGCTAAGAGCTTAAGATAAGTTATTTATGGTATTGAGCGGATAGCTCATGTACAGACTTGATGAAGGCGCCAGCATGATCTGGGTTAACATACTGATGGATACCATGGCCTAAGTTAAACACGTGGCCGGTTCCTTCACCGTAGCTTGCAAGAATTTGATCCACTTCCTGATGAATACGTTCAGGAGTAGCATAGAGTACAGATGGGTCCATGTTACCCTGAAGTGCAACTTTATGACCAACACGACGACGAGCGTCACCAATATCAACCGTCCAGTCGAGGCCCAGTGCATCACAGCCAGTTTCAGCCATAGCCTCTAGCCATAAACCACCGCCTTTAGTGAACAGAGTCACAGGAACCTGACGACCGTCTGCATGACGAGTTAAACCGTCGATTATTTTCTGCATATAACGCAAAGAAAACTCACGGTATGCGTGATGTGAAAGCGCTCCACCCCAAGAGTCAAAAATCATTAACGACTGTGCACCATTGGCAACTTGTGCATTCAGATACAAGATAACGGAATCGGCCAACTTATCTAGCAGTAGGTGCAATGTTGTAGGCTCTTCATAAGCCATTTTCTTGATCTTTTCAAATGTCTTGCTTGAACCGCCTTCAACCATGTAAGTTGCAAGTGTCCAAGGAGACCCAGAGAAACCGATCAGTGGAACTTCACCCTTGAGTTCGCGACGAATGGTGCTAACTGCACGCATCACGTAACCAAGTTCATCTTCTGGATCTGGAATACAAAGCTTCTTAATTGAATCGATAGTATCAGTTGGACGCTGGAATCGTGGGCCTTCGCCAGGTTCAAAGTACAAACCAAGACCCATAGCATCTGGAACAGTCAAAATGTCAGAAAATAAAATAGCGGCATCTAAATCATAACGACGTAGTGGCTGTAACGTCACTTCACAAGCTAAGTCCTGATCCTTACAAAGAGACATGAAGTCACCGGCCTGTGCTCGGGTGGCTTTATATTCTGGAAGATAACGGCCAGCTTGACGCATCATCCAAACAGGTGTTCTGTCTACTGGCTGTTGCAATAACGCACGTAAATAACGATCATTCTTTAATTCTGCCATTTGGCTTGATTCCTAAACATATAATGATATCCGCTTTGGCAGGTAGTTTAGCATTTACCTTGATAAAGTAACCTTAATCAGAGTATTTATGTGACAAAACTCCCTAGATACAAAATCACACCTCATTCACCTTAATGTTCTTTCAAACATATGTAAGTAAAATACTCAGACAAAAAATAGTATTTATGTTCTAGATATGACATAAAAAAGTTGCACATACTCTCAGTTTTTGGTATAAAAAGCCTGCGCTAGCAAGAACAATCAAGAAGCTCGTCACAGCGAGACTGTAAAACCTTTACTCGCCCAGCAATAGATATCTATCGCTGGGCATTTTATTTTCTAGAGTATTCTATTCTCTAGCTCACTTAGTTTTCTACATACGAAACTGCTAGCTTCACTATTTAAGAATATCTCACTAATATCAGCGAAATTGGTTGATCAATACCCTCTTTGTCACCTACATTAGACGTAAGGGAAGCACTTTTAAACTGGAGCAACCATGTTAAAACGACTCGAAAAAGCTGAAAAAAAATGGGGTGGCGCTAACACTCTTATCGATCATTGGCTTAATAATCGCCGCCAACTACTGATTAATTATTGCCAAATTGCCGGTATTCCACCCTACGAAACGACTGAAAAATCACTGCCTACGGTTAAAACAGTTAAAGAATTTTGTGACCTTTTAGTGGACTATGTCTCCGAAGGGCATTTTGAGGTTTATGATCAAGTCGTAACCGCATGTGAGAGAAATGGAGCATCGAGTCAGTCTCTTGCACAAAATTTGGTACCGCTAATAAGTAAAACCACAGATTCAGCTTTAGACTTCAATGAAAAATATACCGAATCCGTTGATGACCAAATTCTATATCAACTCGATAACGATCTATCATCGCTTGGGCATGCTATGGAAACCCGCTTCGAATTAGAAGATGAGCTGCTAGAAGTGCTTCACACTAAACACTCATAAGCCTGTTTTTATTGAACTGCCATTAATCTTAATCGAGCTCTTCACCTGAGTATTAACACTCAGGGTGAATATATCTGATTTCGAGTAATGTCTCACCACATCTAAATACCCGTTTATAGGTTACTGCCAACATGATATCAATCTTGGTATAAAGTGTCCCCTTCTCCCTTCTTAGAGAACCCGCAATAACCTAACGCCTCAACCGAGCACCCAACAGCATCCCTCCCGCATATGTATTGCATGATGCCTAGCTAGATTTATACCATCCATCAGTAAAACAGTTTATTAAAGCTAGCTAGGGCTCTAGCGCTAGTCTTTCTTCTCTATGGTGATCTCTAATGTCCTACTATCTGTAGCAAACCATTTCTGCACATAGAGGGTTCCAACAACGGGGGCTTGACCCTGCTCTGGCACTTCCTGATAGCGCACGCTATTTTTAGTCTCTTTTTCATACTCAAACTTAAGAATTTTTTTAGTCATTACACTCTCGAATAGGCTCAATTAATTATCAATCATTCGCTGATAATACCGTCATATTTTTGATAAGCTAACATGACAGTCATTCAAAAGCAGCTCACCATGTCTAAACTTAAACCCAACGTCACGATTATTCATAGTGGCATCTTCACCCAATGGGATGATCAGAGTGGTGCCCTGCCCAGATTAATTAAGTCTACTGTCCATGTCCCCGCAAAAATCGATATCGAGTTTGGTTTTACTACCCAGATAAAAAAAGCAAAGAACCAGAAACTCCGTTATTGCATCTACCA
>JBAHZX010000117.1:0-18942 GCA_037132815.1 Shewanella sp. | reverse complement strand
GGCTACAAGTCCCAAATGATCTAGATTTTTAACTGAATACGCCGAATTCATAATTTTTTATTACCCAAAGATGAGTAATAGATCAAATATGGGGATCTGTGTCAAGATTTTTTTAATTATTTAAATGGTGCGGAATGACAGATGGATATCTGTCACGCATATGAAACATTCGAAAAGTTAACGGACAGTGTTAAAAACATCCTGAGTGATTATCCATCTAAATACTCGATAACTTTTAGTTGAGCACTTAGAATAAGGGTAAAATAATAAGCAAAACAATGGATAATAAAAAACGACAAACTATGACTGAATAACAAGCCAAAGACCTCAAAACCCCTGAAGATTTCAGTCAACTAAGCATTTCCCTTACTAAGTTTGCTACCTCTGTAAAATAGAGTTTTGGACTAGAGATCTTTCCCTATCTCACTAATTTTCACTTTGGTTTTACGAGTATGTCGTTTGGCCAGATATTTAGGATTCATCAGGTTTTTAACTGAAAGGATGTTATCAAGTTCCTCAATTGTTAATAACCCACGTTCTAGCACTACTTCACGGACATTCTTGCCTGTCTTTGCACAAACTTTTCCGATAATATCGCCTTCGTGATGGCCGATATACGGATTAAGATAGGTGACAATACCGATTGAATTCATTACATGACTCATGCAAATATCAGGGTTTGCGGTGATCCCTTCAATACACTTTTCTCGGAGTGCAATACAGGCATTTCCCATTAGGTTCAATGACTCAAACATTGCCTGTCCGATCACTGGCTCCATGACATTAAGCTGTAACTGGCCCGCTTCAGCGGCCATTGTAATTGTGATATCGTTGCCAACAACTTTAAAGGCTATCTGATTGATAACCTCTGGGATAACAGGATTAACCTTAGCGGGCATGATAGATGAACCCGCTTGTAACTCAGGTAAATTAATTTCTTTGAGCCCCGCACGCGGGCCAGATGAAAGTAAACGCAGGTCATTACAAATTTTGGATACTTTAATCGCCATGCGCTTAATCGCACTGTGCAACATCATATAAGCACCGCAATCTGAAGTTGCCTCAATCAGATCTTCTGCGGGTATATAGTCGCGGCCGGTAATTTCTGCCAGATATTTGATTGCTAATGACGAATATCCTTCCGGTGTATTCAGACCGGTGCCAATGGCCGTTGCGCCTAAATTCACTTCCAGTAATAACTCTTGGCAACGCTTAATGGACTTGACATCCTCGCTTAGAGTCACCGCAAAAGCATGAAATTCCTGCCCTAATGTCATCGGTACAGCATCTTGCAGCTGAGTTCGTCCCATTTTTAAGACCGACTCAAACTCCTTAGATTTAACCTCAAAAGCGCTGATCAGATTAGTTAATTCACCTAAAAGAATATCGGAACTGTTGATCACTGCAATACGAAATCCGGTTGGATAAGCATCATTGGTCGATTGGCACTTATTAACGTGTTCATTTGGGTTTACCACATCATAACGGCCTTTTTTAAGTCCCATTAGTTCTAATGCAACGTTAGCTAACACTTCATTAGTGTTCATGTTCACTGACGTGCCAGCCCCACCCTGATAAACATCGACTGGAAATTGATCGACAAATCGGCCAGTGCTGAGAATAAGATCACAGGCTTCAATAATTTTATCCGCAATGTAAGGATTAATGGTTCCCAATTTTCTATTTGCCATGGCAGCCGCTTTTTTGGTTAACACCATGCCACGTACAAATTCTGGGACATCAGATATTTTTTGATTGCTTAGCTTAAAGTTTTCGATGGCACGTAAAGTGTGAATTCCATAATAAAATTCATTGGAAACTTCTTTTATACCCAATAAATCTTCTTCGATCCGGACACTATTAGTCTCTTTCATTTCAGTCCTATTAAATTAAGTTAAATAGCAAGGTGTAACTTCGAATGTTGAGTTGTGAATTCATACATAAGAGTTTGTAATACGTCAAAAATCATTCATCGAAAAGATATAGAAGGATGGCCTCCTTAACTATCGAACGTGATGTTACCCCTTTAGTGGTACCCAAATTTAAATGGAGATCACTTAATAACTTGAAATAACAATTTTGTCTTGTTTACGGGATAAACATCTCAATTCTATGCTTTAGTGTGATTCAATACTTTTTTAATAATACTAAACAACCACCGTCTAAAGACGGGGGGGGGGGGGTAAACCAATTCCTACGGACGAATTAATTTGAGATGAATCTATTGCCTCTACCAAGCTCAATAGCGATTTTCCTTGCTGAAAAATCAAGTTTACAAAATGCTTCTATCTGATACCTTTCTTCAAGTATTAGTTGCTTATACTGGTTTGCCATTAGGTGACCATGGAGGATTGTGTTAGAGCTTATAAGCAACTAACTCTTTTATCTATATTAAACTGTATAGGTTATCCTTGGGATCTAAGAACTACCTAAGTACGTTAAATAAGTATCCACTAAAACGCTATACATTTATAAATTAGCAGCAATATAAAGCACTTAGAATAAAGATAGGACAGATGAATAGATGACTCAGAATGATCAACTAAAGCCGACAGACACGATTGTTCAATTTGGTCACAGGGCATTAACCCTGGAGGATGTGGTAGCTGTAGCCAAAGGTGCTAAGGCAAAATTAACAGATACTCAAGATTATCAGACCTATATCCAAAAGGGTGCCCTCTTCATTGACAGCCTGCTCAACGAAGAAGGTGTCGTTTATGGCGTAACTACGGGCTATGGTGATTCCTGTACTGTCACTGTCGGACTAGATCTGGTTCACGAACTGCCCCTGCATCTTTCACGCTTCCACGGTTGTGGACTCGGTGAAATATTAAGTTCAGTGCAGGCTAGAGCCGTTATGGCCTGCCGCCTCTGCTCTCTGGCCATTGGGAAGTCGGGCGTGAGTTATGAACTGCTGCAACGCATTGAAGTGTTACTCAATCTAAATATTATTCCCGTGATCCCCGAAGAAGGCTCAGTCGGTGCCAGTGGCGATCTCACTCCCTTATCTTACCTTGCCGCCGTACTTGTAGGTGAGCGTGATGTGATCTACCAAGGCGAACGTCAGCCTACTGCAGATGTCTATGCTAAGCTTAACATTACGCCATTGATACTACGTCCTAAAGAGGGACTGGCCTTAATGAATGGCACCGCAGTCATGACAGCACTCGCCTGTCTAGCCTTCGACAGGGGCCAATACCTTTGTCGTCTAGCAAGTCGTCTCACCGCCATGGCCTCACTCACCCTCAAGGGTAACTCAAACCACTTCGACGATATTTTATTTGCCGCCAAGCCTCATCCTGGACAGAACCAGATAGCCGCGTGGATCCGCTCCGATCTCAATCACCATGAGCACCCACGCAATTCAGACAGGCTTCAGGACAGATATTCAATTCGCTGTGCTCCCCATATTATAGGCGTGATGCAAGATGCACTCCCCTTCATGCGCCAATTTATCGAGACCGAACTTAACAGTGCCAACGACAACCCTATTGTCGATGCCGAAGGCGAACACATACTTCATGGGGGCCACTTCTACGGCGGTCATATCGCCTTCGTTATGGACTCGATGAAAAACACGGTTGCCAACATCGCCGACCTTATCGATCGCCAGATGGCTCTGGTCATGGACCCTAAGTTTAACAACGGACTCCCCGCAAATTTGTCTGCAGCAACTGGGACTAGACGTGCCATCAATCATGGCTTCAAAGCCGTACAGATAGGTACATCTGCCTGGACCGCTGAAGCTCTGAAAAATACCATGCCAGCCAGCGTATTTTCTCGCTCCACTGAATGTCATAATCAGGACAAGGTGAGCATGGGAACCATAGCCGCACGTGATTGTATGCGGGTATTACAACTGACCGAGCAGGTCGCAGCAGCAGCCCTCCTCGCGATGACTCAAGGGATCAATTTACGTATTTCTCAGGGTGAGCTATGCCAATCTTCACTCACCCCTTCGTTAGCGAAAACATTGGATCAGGTCAAGGCCGATTTCGAGCTGTTAACCGAAGATAGACCACTAGAGTCAGTGCTTAGACAAACGGTAGATAAAATCCAGGCTGGTGAGTGGGAAGTCTGTTCATGATCGCAATATCCAACAAATCTATCTTAACCACAGAGCTGGAGATCTTGATCCCTTTTCATGATGTTGATTCCATGGGGATCACCTGGCATGGAAACTATTTGCGTTATTTCGAGATGGCCAGGTGTCAGCTGCTGGATCTGTTCAACTATGGCTATCATGAAATGTTGGCCTCGGATTATTCTTGGCCTATCGTGGATCTGCAAATAAAATATGTACAACCTAGCACTTTCGGTCAAAAAGTGAAGGTGATAGCCAGCTTGGTCGAGTGGGAAAACCGCATGAAAATCAACTATGAAGTTAGAGACCTCGCCACCAATAAACGTCTCACTAAAGGCTATACCATACAAGCCGCCGTAGATAACAATAATGAACTGTGCTTCGTGACCCCCACAATATTCAGGCAGAAGCTAGCTCACCTAGTTCCCAATCTTGAAATCGACAGTGCTGAAATCGATAAAGCCAAACCAAAAAATACTGAAGGAAATGGTCAATGATTGACATCAATTTCAGATCTTTAGAGCGACTAACTTTAGCACTATTACTGCTATCGACGATGTTACTGATCAGTAGCCCTGTTCTGGCTAACATCAGTGAGTTATCTATTGTCAGTGTACAAACCGCCAAATTTGAAGCTTTATTTCAATCTAAAATAAACAATCAACAGATAGAGAAGCTCAGCAACAGACTTAAATTGAGCCAACATGCTAAGGGAAAGTTTACTCAATACCGAAACCTCAAGGTGCTTAAGAAGCCTTTGATTAGCAAAGGCACTTTCATATTTGATGCCCGACTTGGCCTGGTCTGGAGTCAAGACACTCCCTTTAAATCCATCTTGATACTCAAGGACGATGCATTAATTCAAATTGATAGTTCGGGTAAACAACAAGTCTCTCAACTCAACGGTAATCGAGGAGCTGGCGCCCTAGCCCAGACCTTGCCAACCTTGCTAAAAGCCCTACTCGGCGGAAAACTGCAGATATTAGAGCAGCAGTTTAGTTTTTACCTGTTGGCATCAGACTCATTAGCACCTTGGACACTTGGCCTGATCCCAAAAGATCCCTTGCTGCTAAAAGCCATCCCTAAAATGATATTGGAAGGTACCAACCAGATCTCGGCGATCACGCTAGTTAGCTCTAATGGAGACACCAGCAGAATTGAGTTCGAGGAGCTCACTAATGACCCCCTTGCAATCAATGAATTACAACTGCTCTCACCTCGCTTAATTCAAGAACAAGATAAGCTTTCTAACGTCATCAAAAATCCTAAACCAAAGCAAGCATCATGATCGATAAACTCGCCATACTTCTGAGCCAATATTCGGCTAAATTAAAATTCTCCATCTGGCTCATCATGATGTCCCTCATTGTGATTATTGGTTGCTCACTCTGGCAAGGTGGCGCTAAAGTTCAGAGTGATATCTTGGCCATGTTGCCAAATATTCAGCAAGATCCCCTCACTGAAATTGCCCTATCCCGGGTAGAAGAACAGCTATCAAACTCCATCTATCTTGGTTTTGTTGCCGATAACCAATCACAAGCTATCCATGCTGCGCAACTGGTGATGGCAGAGCTCAATGAACAAGGTAAAGGCATCTTTGTCGATATAAAGAGCGCCGACATCAATCAGGCCGAATCTCTCAATAACTATTATTTCCCACATAGATTTAATCTGTTAACACCGGAGCAATCTCGAACACTAGACAGCGGCAAGCTAGATAGCCTCATTGGGCAAGTTCAGCAGCAACTCTATAATGCATTTAGTTATGCAACTAGTGGCCTGTTAGCCAATGACCCCCTGCTACTCTATCCACAAAACCTGCAAGCTTTAGCCCCTAAACAGGCATTGGAAGTACATCAAGGTATTCTGATTGCCAGACTACCCGCTGAAAATTCAAAGGTAAAAGTGGCTGCCATTGTTATGGCAAAAGGGGTTGGCAGTGCCTTCAATCCTAAGGTGCAAGATCAGCAGATATCAATACTAACCCAAGCATTCGAGCACTTAGCGCGACAAGATACGGATATAGAGATACTCAGAGCAGGCGCTCTTTTCCATGCTGCTGCCGCAACTAAACTCGCTAAGAGTGAAGTCACCAGTTTGGGGTTGGCCTCACTCATAGGCGTGTGTCTACTAGTCTGGCTGGCATTTCGCTCCTTGATGCCACTGACCATAGCCTTACTGACAATCTCCACCAGCATGTTAGTCGCCGTCGTCATGACCACCTGGGTGTTTTCCGAATTACACCTACTGACACTGGTC
Source organism: Shewanella sp. (assembly GCA_037132815.1). Classification (GTDB taxonomy): domain Bacteria; phylum Pseudomonadota; class Gammaproteobacteria; order Enterobacterales; family Shewanellaceae; genus Shewanella. The sequence continues at coordinate 12,599 of JBAHZX010000117.1, read as the reverse complement.
TTCGGCACCAGCTTGATAGGCATAGCCATCGACTATAGTTTTCACTTCTATTGTGAGCGCTTAAATAGGCCTGATGCCAGTGCAGCGCAAGTGATCCAGTGCATCTTCCCCGCGATCACTCTGGCCCTTATCACCAGCACTTTAGCTTATTCCAGCATAGGTTTTGCACCATTCCCCGGTATGCAGCAAGTTGCCATTTTCTGTGCTTCTGGCCTCATTTCGGCTTATATTACTTTAGTACTTGCCTACCCATTATTAGCATCAGGCACCTTGCCGAAGGGCGAGACACAACTCAAATTAGCAAACAAGTATCTACAAAAAATCAACACACTGATAGAAAAAATCTCACCTAAAGGATTGAGCTTAATCGTTATCATCTGCTTATTAGTATCAAGCTTCGGCATACTGAGACTGACAAGTGATGATGATATCCGCAACCTGCAGCAGAGCCCACCTGAGGTACTAGTACAAGAAAATACATTGAGAGATCTGCTCAGTGGTGGCACCGATAATCAATTTCTGTTAGTCAGGGGCGATAGCCAACAAACTTTACTACAGCACTTAGAGGATCTGGATCCAAGATTAAACAATGCGATTAATAAACAACTAATGGGTAACTCATTCAGCCTAAGCAACTATCTCCCAAGTCATAACAGACAAGAGAACAATTATCGACTTCAAGGGCTAATTTATCAACAGAATCTAAACCATGTTATAGACACTCTAGGCCTAAATGATGAGCTAGCCCCTAAGCTTAAGCAGGCGTATCAGGCAGCCAAGGGGCACTATATTGATGCAGAGTCCTTCTTAGCTTCACAGGCAGGTAAACTCTTTGCTCCCTTATGGATCGCACCTTCCACCAACCAAGAACAATTCGGTGCCATCGTCTTACTCGGCGGGATCACTGATATAGATAAACTCCGTCACTTCTTCGCAGACTCCCCCCATGTGCAACTGGTCGATAAAGTTGGCGATATATCTAAGATCATGGCCAAGTATCGTCAGTTGACTTTGATACTGCTGGCTTTAGCGATGTTGGCTGCAACGCTGATTTTTTCCAGCCGTTTCAGCATAAAACTAGCCTGCCTAGTCGTCGCAGTACCGGCACTATCGGCGATCTTTACCTTAGCCACACTCGGAATAGTGGGGGCTTCACTGACCCTATTCCATGCCCTATCGCTGATATTGGTCTTCGGTATCGGCGTAGATTACAGTGTATTTTTCGCCGAATCGAAACGACAAAGTAGAGGCGTGATGATGGCGGTATTTATGTCGGCCAGCACGACGATATTGGCATTTGGTTTACTGGCATTTAGCAGCACACCTGCAATACACTTTTTTGGATTAACCCTTCTGGTAGGGATCGCTTTCACCTTTATGCTCTCCCCCTTAATTCATACTTTTACAAGGGCTGCTAAGTAATGCAATCACCGCATTTAACCCCAGACACAATTGCTAATTACGACGTTGCAATTATCGGTGCAGGTCCATCGGGTATCATTGCCGCCAGCCTGCTCCACCAACAAGGAAAGCGAGTCATAGTCATAGAGAAAACAGATTTCCCTCGCTTCTCTATCGGTGAGAGTCTGTTACCTGCCTGCATGAGAGTCATCGAAGAGGCTAACATGCTCGAAGCCGTTAACAATGCGGGATTTCAGTTAAAAAATGGTGCTACCTTTAGTTCTCGGGGTCAATATACCAACTTCGATTTTACCGATAAATTTTCCAGTGGCCCAGGTACTACATTTCAGGTAGAGCGAGCCAATTTCGATAAGTTATTGGCAGATACGCTTGAGGCGCAAGGGGTAGAAATACGTTTTGGTGAATCTGTCCAAGCGATAGATCTGGCTGAAGATCCAAAGATAACAATAAAAAATCGAGCAGCTGAAGTCTATTGTATCCAGGCTAAATACCTCCTAGATGCCAGTGGCTTTGGTCGAGTGCTGCCTAGATTACTGGATCTAGAGACGCCCTCTTTCCTGCCTAAACGCACCGCCATATTTACCCATATTCGGGATAATATCGATTCCAATTCACCTGAAAATGTCCATTTCGATCGCCATAAAATCCTGATCAGTGTTCATCCTGAAAATAAAGATATATGGTACTGGTTGATCCCCCTGAGTGAAAGCCGATGCTCATTAGGTGTCGTAGCCGAGCCACATCTCTTGGGGGATGCCAAAGCGGATCTTCAGACGGTACTCATGGAGATGGTAAGACAAGAACCCAATCTACACAGGCTCTTAGCCAATGCCGAGATAATACGGGAGTGCTCACTCCTCGAAGGATATTCCGCTAATGTCACAACCCTCGCCACCAATAAATTTGCTCTACTTGGCAATGCCGGAGAGTTTCTCGACCCCGTGTTTTCCTCTGGGATAACTATCGCGATGCAATCAGCCTCTATGGCGGCTAATTGTATAGTCAGACAACTTAATGGTGAAGAGTTGGACTGGGATGTCGAGTACGCTAAACCCCTTATGCTCGGCGTCGATACCTTTAGAACTTATGTCGAAGCTTGGTATGATGGTCGTTTCCAGGAGGTCATATTTTTCGATACCCCCAATAATAAGATCAAGCAGATGATCTGCTCTATCTTAGCCGGATATGCCTGGGATGAAACAAACCCCTTTGTGAGTGACTCGGCGCGCCGTTTAAACATGATTGTCGAATTATGCAGATAAGAGTTTTACCATGATTTCACTGAGCTTGCTTACAAGCCTTAAATACAAACCAAAGAGTGTGATAGCCCTGAGCGCCGTTATCCTATTGGCAATCATATTGTCTGCCTGCAGTCAGACTTTTCAGAGACAAACTTGTGTAGCGCTGGCCAAAGAGGTGAATTATTGTCTGGCTCCTATTCCCTTAAATGAAATGAATCAGACTTGGATACGTTCGGTAACACAAAAAGCCGGCATTAAAATCGATTCATCTCAACATGAACTGATGACACAAGTAGAGATTGATGCCAATGGGCTCACCTTAGTCGGATTGGCCCCCTTGGGGCAAGCATTGTTTACTTTAACCTATGACGGCAGCGCACTCACTAGTGAACAAAGTATTTTATTAGGTAGTGAGTTCAAGGCCGAGTATCTACTGGCTCTTTTTCAGTTGATATATTGGCCCAAAGAAACTGTAAATTCTCATTTAAAAGGGGCTAAATTAATCTCAAGTGATTGCGGTGTGTCTAAGTGTCGAAAAATATATAGTATATATAGCAATCCGACGAAGAATGTAAACACAGGTGCTGAGAATAACAGTATCGTGAATATCGAATACAGCCATAGTGACCCGTGGCAGGCAGAGATAAAGCTTAATATACCGGAAGCCAAATTCAAGTTAACACTAACACCAATTTAGGTCGAAAAAATCTTACATAGTTTAATACTATCAAATGGTTGAGGCAAATAGAGAAAATGACTAAAATAGCCATCTCACACTTAGGTTTGTGTACGCCTTTGGGGAAAACTGCTGAAATAGTACTCTCCCGACTCTCTAGGGGAGATACCGGTGCGATGAAGACTCGAACCGATATCATCCCTGATACCGAAACCTTAGTGGGGGAAGTCAGCTTCAGCCTACCAGAGATACCTGAGTATCTTACCAGATATAATTGTCGCAACAATCAGCTGCTTCTCTGTGCTGCCGAGCAGATTGCCGACAGAGTTGCCCAAGCAATAGCAGACGGTGGCCCCGAAAGAGTAGGTATTGTCATCGGCACCAGCACATCTGGGATAGAAGTGGGTGAAGATGCCCTAAAGGTTCGATCGAAAACTGGAGCCTTTCCTGAACAATACTTGTATTCCCAGCAAGAGCTAGGTAACAGCAGTGATTTTTTACGTCATTATTTCAACATTTCCGGCCCTTGTTACACAGTGTCCACCGCTTGCTCATCCAGCACTAAGGTCTTTGCCAGTGCCAGACGCTTACTGCAAGCCGATCTGTGCGATCTGGTGGTCATCGGCGGCAGCGACAGTCTTTGCAAGTTAACCCTTAACGGCTTTAACTCTCTCCAATCTGTCTCTAAGGGGCACTGCCAACCCTTCAGCGCTAACCGGGATGGCATCAATATTGGCGAAGGAGCTGCCCTTTTTACACTGGAAAAACTAACCGCTAACGACACCAGTAGTGTAATTTTAGCCGGTATTGGTGAGTCCAGTGACGCTCACCACATCTCGGCACCACACCCCGAAGGACGTGGTGCCATAGCCGCCATTCAGTCAGCACTCGCAAATGCGGGCCTTAAAGCTGCAGATATCGATTACATCAACCTACATGGCACAGCGACGCAAAAAAATGATGCCATGGAGAGCCGGGTAATTAAGCATATCTTCGGCCCTATGCCCCCGCCCTGTAGTTCCACCAAGCCAATCACAGGCCATACCTTAGGCGCCGCCGGTGCCATAGAAGCCGCATTTTGCTACCTGTTATTAAGCCAGGATAATAGCCGACAAACTTTGCCACCTCAGATATGGGACGGCGTTCAAGATCCACAAGATCCCTCGCTTCCTTTAGTCAGCCAAGACCAGAGTGCAGAACTTAACTATTTGATGAGCAACTCCTTCGCCTTCGGCGGGAGTAATGCCTGCCTCATACTCGCCAGAAACCAACAAAGGGGGGGGGAATGAGTCCGAAACAGATCTCAGCCCAACAGCTATCTCAGATGGCGATTACCGATGTGATCCCCCATAGAGATCCTATGATCTTGATCAATCGCCTTATCAGCTATAAAACCGACACCCTGCTGACCCAAGTGGATATCGACGAACTCAGCCCCTATTTCGATGCCGAGATCAACGGAGTACCTAATTACGTGAGTATCGAGTATATGGCTCAAAGCATAGCCGCCCTCGCCGGACTGGAGGCTAAATCCCGTGGTGATAATATCCGTGTTGGTTTCTTGCTTGGTACACGTAAACTTCAGATGCACATATCAGGTTACCAGCTAGGGGAGAGCTATCAGACTCAGGTCAATAGGCTCTACCAAGAAGAGTCTGGGCTGGCAGTATTCGATTGCCAGATATTTCATCAGCAGACTTTAGTCGCTACTGCGAATGTGAATGTATTTCAGCCAAATGATATCAAAAGCTATTTATCTAAGAGTAAGCAGGAAGATCCAAAATGAACAACGACAATAGAAGAGTACTGATCACCGGTGCTAGCCGTGGCATAGGCAAAGCCATTGCCTTAAAGTTGGCGGAGGCTGGATTCGATATTGCCCTGCACTTTCACTGCAATGTCGAAGCGGCCGAGCAGACTAAAAGCGAGCTTAAGGCGTTAGGTGTCTCTGTTTCTTGCTTGCAGTTTGATATCGCCCATCGCACGCGAGTCAAAACAACCATCACAACAGATATCGAGCTGCATGGTGCCTATTATGGAGTGATTCTCAATGCGGGGATCAATTGCGATACCGCATTTCCTGCCATGACTGAAAATGAATGGGACAAGGTAATACATACCAATTTAGATGGTTTTTACAATGTAATACATCCGACCATAATGCCGATGATCCAAGCTCGCCAAGGCGGCCGCATTATCACGATGGCATCGGTATCAGGTATCGCAGGTAACAGAGGTCAGGTCAATTACAGCGCCTCTAAAGCCGGCATTATCGGTGCAACTAAGGCCCTGTCTCTTGAACTGGCTAAACGTAAGATCACCGTAAACTGCATAGCTCCAGGGCTCATAGAAACCGATATGGTAGCTGATTTCCCCAAAGAGATTATCAAGGACCTCGTGCCTATGCGACGCATGGGGAAACCTGCTGAAATTGCCGGATTAGCTAGGTTTTTGATGTCTGAGGATGCAGGCTACATTACCAGACAAGTTATCTCGGTCAATGGAGGCATGATCTGATGCCCAGACGTGTAGTGATCACAGGTATAGGCGGTATATCTAGCCTAGGCCAGGACTGGCCGACTATCGCCAAGAGTTTAAAAGCTCAGAAAAACTGCGTGGTTCGTTTCGATGAATGGGACAGATATGATGGTCTCAACACTCGCTTAGCCGCCCCGGTGACAGATTTCGAGAAACCAGCACACTACTCACGTAAACAAGTACGTTCCATGGGTCGTGTATCTTTAATGGCAACCAGAGCCAGTGAGCTTGCTCTTATAGATGCAAATCTACTTGATGACCCTATTGTCAGCTCTGGTGCTATGGGTATAGCCTATGGTTCATCTACAGGCAGCACGACTCCTATTATAGCCTTTGGTAACATGCTCAAGAATGGCGACATGTCAGGGGTCACCGCCACCAGTTATATTCGCATGATGGCCCACACTACTGCGGTCAACGTGGGAGTCTTCTTCGGTTTAAAGGGACGAGTACTAACCACCAGCAGCGCCTGCACTTCGGGTAGTCAGGGCATAGGTTATGCCTATGAAGCGATAAAATATTCTCAACAAGACCTGATGCTCGCTGGCGGTGGTGAGGAACTATGCGCCACCGAAGCCGTCGTTTTCGATACTCTGTTTGCCACCAGCACCAAAAATGACTCTCCAGAGTTGACTCCCAGCCCTTTCGATAACCATCGCGACGGCTTGGTGATAGGTGAAGGCGCCTGCACCTTAGTGCTCGAAGAACTGGAACATGCTCAGTCTAGAGGCGCTAAAATCTACGCCGAAATAGTCGGCTTTGGTACCAATTCTGATGGACTGCATGTGACTCAGCCTAATGCGACTACCATGGAAATCGCCATCAGGCATGCACTGAAAAATGCCCAATTAACTCCCGATGCGATCGGCTATGTCAATGCTCACGGTACTGCTACAGATAGAGGCGATATCGCCGAGACTCAAGCCACCCACTCAGTATTTGGTCCTAATATGCCAATATCATCCCTCAAGAGCTACACAGGACACACTCTAGGTGCCTGCGGATCACTGGAGGCCTGGGTTAGCATCGAGATGATGAATGAAGGTTGGTTTGCGCCAACACTCAATTTGACCGAAATTGATCCCGCGTGCGGTGAATTAGATTACATCAGAGATGAAATTCGTCATATCGATACAGATCATGTAATGAGCAACAACTTCGCCTTCGGGGGCATTAATACCTCATTAATTTTCAAACGATGGAATGACAACTAGATAGGAAATCTAGCGAGAACATTATTATTGCTCAAGCGCTCCCATAGGTTGGGTTTAAAAGTGATTTATGACGGCTAGCTATTGCACAGCAAAGCCTCGTCTACATGGATGTAGCTGCTTAGGTTCAGCCTGGAGCAATAAACCGGTGCGCTAAGCCACTTTAAATTCCCTCTGAAATAGGTAGAACTGGGCTATATTGAAAGGTTAAAGGTAACAGGACCATCATTGATCAAACTAACCTGCATGTCGGCCGCAAACTCACCCGTCTGAGTCGTCACCCCTTTAGACTGACAGAATGCGATAAACTCTTCATATAACATTCTTGCTTGATCCGACGTCCCCACCCCTGAAAAACTCGGCCTCAAGCCCCGCACCGTATCCGCCGCCAGAGTAAACTGAGAGACCACCAGCAAGGAGCCACCCACCTGCTGCAGATTTAGATTCATCTTGCCATTTTCATCGGAAAAAACACGATAGCTCATCACCTTAGTGGCTAATTTTTCCATTTTAGCCCTATCATCTTCACGTTCTACACCAAGCAGGACCAATAAACCTTTATCGATTGCGCCAATCGTTTCACCATCGACATCGACCTTGGCCTGTTTTACACGCTGAATTAGGGCTATCACGTTTCAATTTCAACCTATTTAGCGACCCTAAAAACTAGAGCCTAGATACTGGGAGCTTTCTAATCACAAAAATTGAGATTGCTGCATTACTGAGATCGGCTTGATCACCTGCTCCGAGCCTTTGGGTAAAGAGTGGCCAACCTGACGCAGACCTTCATCAGTCCACAACATAAATCTTCTAATCTCTTCAAGTTCTATGGTGTTGACAAAAGTTGCAGCTCCTTGCACCTGAATCACTGCACCATTGTCCCTGAGAATGAATTTAGCGAAATTTAGCTTATGATTGAGAGTACTGATGATGGTAAGCAACTCTCTACTGCCCCTCAGTTTGGGATGCACTGCATAGAAGCGGTTCATAATGATACGATCTATACCATTAGGATTGATGCTTGGCTGCAACAAAAACTGGCTATCATCAAATTGCAAGGCAATCCTATTTGGGCTCACTATTGTCGCCAAATAATTCTTATGGATCAATGCCTCGAATAAGGTTTTAGTCGCTTCTTCATTCGTCATTCCACCTAAAGTGACACTCTCTGGTGCTACAACGGCAATCGCAGCTTCATTGCTAGATCCCGTCGCCACACAGGCACTCAAAGTAATGGCTAAGCTGGCGATAATAAATTTTTTCATTTATCTATACTTCCTTCCTTCATATTGTGTGCCATTTTTCGTATGGCAAAAACGACTTCCCGAAACATCTTATCATCGGCTAATCCATGATACTCACTTTTAATCACAGAGTATTCGACGGTGCCCCAGAAGAAACTGGCAGTTTATTATCAAGATACTCCGGCAAGGCAGCTGTTATCTCGGCACCAATTAAGACGATAATCCAAGAGAGATACACCCACATAAACAGAATGGGAATTGTCGCCAATGCTCCGTATATAGCCTCGTAGCTTGGAAACTGAGTCAAATAGAAGGCAAAACCTTTTTTGCCAAACTCGAACAATAGAGCCGCGGCAATTGCCCCTAACAGGGCATGAAAAAATTTCACCTTAGTATTAGGCACTACCATATAAATAAGCAGAAAGGTGGCAACCGAGAAAAACATAGGTAAACGCTCAACCAATAAGGGAACAACCCCCGAAAGGTCCGCACCATTGAATACCTTGAGTGACACCACATAAGAAGTTGCCAGTAGACTCGCCCCCATTAATACGGGACCAAGGGTCAACACCATCCAATACATGGAAAATGATACCACCATGGAGCGCTTCTCTGTGGTGCGCCAAATACTATTGAGGGACTTATCTATATTAGATATCAGCATGATAGCCACAATCATCAAAGCCGCAATGCCCACAACCGTCCCCTTAGATGCATTGTCTACAAATTCATTGATATAGACCTGAACACTATCACCAGCAGAAGGCAGAAAATTATTATAGATAAAATTTTCTATTTGTCCCCGAATCCCGCTAAACACCGGGAAGGCCGACAACATAGACATGGTTACTGCAACCATAGGCACCAAGGACAATAAAGTGACATAAGCGAGATGTCCCGCCCGAATATTAATTTGATCTTCCGTTAATCTCTGTTTTAGATGTACCATGAAGTGCCAAATATTTGACCCAAGGGTACGAACATGTGTTCCATTTATTTTATTTATCACTGCGATCTCTTGATTGTGTTAATTTTATGAGTTGTTATATGAATAAATATATTTGTACAATAAAGCGAATAACCTAAGGTTTACAAGTGTAAGGAATAAATAAATGTCACAACAAGGATCTGCAGGCAACGTGATTGCCGCTATCGCAAGCTTTTTTTTCCCAGGCTTAGGGCAGTTAGTACAGGGACGAATACTCGCTACAATTATTTTTTGTCTAGCCACCTATACTTCATACGGTATTGCCTCTTTCACTTTTGGCATATTTTTAATCATCGCGGTGCCATTGCATATTTGGTGCATAATCGATGCAGCAAAATTCAAAAAAGACTAGTTTAGTTTTGAGATCTAGGTTTGACTAAGATTCCACTCCCTAAAATAAAAAGGACAAGGACTATCCAAAAATGAAGAGATACTTATCAATTATCATCATAGCCACCAGCTTACTCCTAACTGGTTGTCAGAGTGCCTATTATGGTGCAATGGAGAAAGTGGGTTATCACAAACGTGACATCATGGTCGACCGAGTAGAAGATGCCAGAGAGTCTCAACAAGAAGCACAGAAGCAATTTAGTTCGGTTCTTGAAGAGATGCAGGCTCTACTTAATTTTGACGGTGGTGATCTAGAAGCCGCCTATAACAAGGCCAAAGATGAATATGAATCCTCTCAAGATGCTGCCGATGATGTCAGTAATCGCATCGAAAAAGTGGAAGATGTGGCCGATGCCCTATTTGATGAGTGGCAAACTGAGATAGGCGAAATAAGCAAGGCCAGCCTACGCCGTAGCAGCGAGAGCAAACTGCGCGAAACTCAAGGTTCATACCAGCAGTTAATTCGCTCCATGAAGCGTGCCGAAGGAAAAATGGCACCGGTATTAACCGCTATGAAAGACAACATGCTTTATCTGAAGCATAACTTGAACGCTCAGGCGATCGGAGCTATCAAGGGAGAGTTTGTCAGCCTGAAGACCGATATTTCAATTTTAATCAAAGAGATGAACAAGTCTATCGAAGAGTCCAACAAATTTATTGCTTCGATTGAAGGAAATTAGCCCTTGCTTGAAAAATAGTGTCATCTATTAGCGTAGATTATTATCTATGCTAAGGTGATTTTTTGGCTAAAATAATGCCAAATAAAAGTGAGGATAGCTAGAAAACTCTCATTGCATACCATAAAAAATCACAGCAATTAACAAAGGGACTACAAAGCAAGCCAGAGTCGGAGTATCATACCTTTAATATCTTACTAAAACAGTCAAGTTTTACCAGACGGAGCATGTCTTAATGATCACCATTTCCGATGCAGCTCAGGCTCATTTTGTTACCTTGTTAGCAGATCAGCCAGAAGGCACTTATATTCGTGTATTTGTAATCAGCCCTGGTACAGCTACTGCTGAATGTGGCGTCTCATATTGTCCACCCGATGCCGTTGAAGCCGATGACACTGAGCTAGAATTTACTGGTTTTAATGCTATGGTCGATGAGAAAAGTGCACCTTTCCTCGAAGATGCCACCATTGATTTCGTTACCGATCAACTAGGTTCACAACTCACCCTTAAAGCACCTAACGCTAAGATGCGAAAAGTATCCAGTGACGCATCACTCAAGGAACGTATTGAGTATGTTATTCAATCTGAGATCAACCCCCAACTTGCAAGTCATGGTGGAAACATCATGCTAATGGAAGTGTCAGAAGAAGGCGTGGCTATTCTGCAGTTTGGTGGTGGTTGTAATGGTTGCTCTATGGTCGATGTAACTCTGAAGGATGGCATCGAGAAGCAACTACTCGAGATGTTCCCAGGGGAGTTAACCGGTGTTAAAGACATTACCGAGCACCAAGCTGGCGAGCATTCGTATCAGTAAAGGACGCGTCTAAATTCTAGGATTAAAGCCCTTAAAAAAGCGAGTAGGCTAGCCTACTCGCTTTTTTAATGTCTACTAGAACTCCGTATCTCTCAATTTATAATAATGCAGTGTTAGGGTTACACTTCTAGTTAACATGAAACAGCTCATGGCATGCACGGTTACTGCAGTCTTGCTGAAGAAACTAAGCTGGATAAAGCATATTAATTAATGGATATATTATGACGTACTTTAATTGGCGCTTTTTTAATCAACTTATTGATGTAAAACAATATGTTATTCCTTTTTCTCTGATATAGTCCTCAGTGGATCATCATCAATACAGATGATGAATACGTTATAGTATGAGGTAGAGACTAAGTTTATGAAAACACATCAACAGAATGGCTTTACTTTAATTGAGTTAGTCGTTGTTGTTATTATTTTAGGTATTCTTGCTGTTACAGCGGCCTCTAAATTTCTTAATTTAAAAACTGATGCGAGAATAGCGGTGCTTCACGGCATGGAAGCGGCTGCAATGGATGCGGCTAAATTAGTCTATGCCAAGTCTGCAATTGCAGGTATTGAAACCAATACAGTAGATTGGATTAACAACGAATTGCCAGCGACTACAGACGATAACTCAGTGGTTATTGATGGTACTCGAGTACTGGTAGATGAAGGATACCCCATACCAATTTGGACTGGAAATTTTGAGCATGTGATGAACATCGACGCTACGGTCGTCGAGACCGATGGGGACATAGTTGATGAATGGGGTGTTCATCAAATAAGTAATGGTTTCTCTCTCTCTCCACCAAATATACTTTATTCGGATCGATGCTACGTTGTAGTTTCGGAGTATGAATCAGATTTTATGGTCTACATCGAGGACGTGGACTGTTAAGAGTAACCAAGTCTAAAAGACCTGCTTGGCAGGTTTTTTGTGACCCTGCGAAGCCATTTATGTTTACATTGCAGGGTAGGGTGTCAGGCAAGTTATCGGGCTTTCATCACCCACCTCCCACTACTTTAAGCTCTAGAGGTTCGTCCATTTGCCCCCCCCCCAGCCCGTTCACAAACAGAAAATCTAGGCCGAATTAACCAAATCATCAAAAATTAACTGCCACATCGCGGCCTTAGGTCACTGCCTGCCCAGTAGCCAGCCAAGTAGCACCTGATAGAGTAAAGCGAAGGGAGTTGACCAGATTTATTTCAAAATATTCACGAGTATATCTTTGCACTTCCAAGCTTACATCTGTGAGCATCAAGGCTGTATTGAGAGTTGAGAGTTGCAGAAGTTTAGCGCTTAATCCTAAAATAAGCGCTAAACTGCTAGCTTGTAGCAATCATTTATATTGGGCTTGTGTGTGTCCAGCGCGCGGCCAGTCCTGTGGTAGCCATACGAAGGAAACCCAA
>JBAHZX010000116.1:0-40455 GCA_037132815.1 Shewanella sp. | reverse complement strand
TTTGAGTTAAAAACTCACTGGGTGTTTCAAGTGTTGTTGAAGAAAACTGCATCGTTTTCCAAATATACTTTTCAAGAGTTGGTTTAAAATATTCCATTTCAGATTTAGGTGGGCTTTTAGCTAGGAGTTCAGCATATTCTGCTAAAGTGTTAGCGTTATCATTAACCTCATCAAATAAAGAAGTTCTCAAATAGTAGTTATCTTCCAGTTTGCTAAATGAATCAAACTTAAGTGCTTGTTCTAACCCGCTTTGAGCTGCAAGGTAAACACCAAATACAGTAGCCATAACCATAATAAATTGGTTTAGCCAAAACCCCGTGCTTTTTAGTTCTTTGTTGTCGACAGTTTTAAGGGCTTGCATAATTTTTTTAGTAGTTTCAGAGGTTTTTATTTTATTTTCAGGCGTGGGGTTAGTTGGTTCCAACAGTATCTCCTTGAGTGATGACTTACTTTTTAAGTACTAGAGAATAAGGTATTTTATACAATTTTTCAATACGTTAGTATTAGAAGTGGCAATTATACTCTAGAACATAAAAGCGTTACTTTTATTGCTAGTTGGTGGTTAACAAACCTTATTCACCTCTTACAACTTTTGTAAATTATCTTACACACCGTGCTGATATCATTGTCATTGATGGGGAAATAGCACGACGTTCATTCACAACAAAGGATAGAAAAAGTGCCTTACATACCGTCAGTGCATGGAGTTGCCAACATCAATGATGTATTAGGAAAAACAGCGGTTGATAGCAAAACAAATAAAATCACAGCGATACCAGAGTTATTCTCGATGCTAAATATTGAACATAGTTTTATTACGCTTTATGTGGAGGGCTGCCAACAATAAATAACTAAGAACATAATTAACATAATTAACATAATTAACACAATTAACATAAGCTAATTATATTCTGGAACTTAAAGGTAACGCTCAGTCATAGAGTGAATTAGGCAATGGCAGGGCTAGACGATGATTATCGGTCAACCCTGCTAGAGTCTGGGATTAAAATTCGCTAGCTGCGCCCATCAAGATAATTAGTTAACTAAATCGACCGCTTCTCTGGTCAACCGGCCTATTTCATCCCAACGCTTGGCTTTGACCAGTGATTGTTCGACCATCCAAGTGCCGCCAGATGCTTCGGCAGGGAAAAATTTAAGGGGGGTCAGTCCGGCTTCTAAAGCTGATTCGACAGAAGTTGGGCTGTTAACGCCGGGGATGATATCAATCCCTAATTCCTGACAAGCACTAACCGTATTGGGGTTGAACCCTGGCGAGACAACAAAACTAGCACCGGCTCCAACTGCGGCAATAGCTTGCTCTCGATTCAACACCGTACCGGCACCAATTAGCATATCTGGCTGAGACAGGCGCAGTAAACGAATTGCTTCAACGGCCGCATCAGATCGAAAGGTAATTTCTGCTGCGGGTAAGCCATTTTTAACCAGTGCCTTACCCAATGGAATGATATCTTGGGCATTTTCGACAGCGATAACTGGAATTATTTTAAGTTTTGCTAACTGTTCTAAAGTACTGCTCATGTCAGTTTCCTGAAAGATTATTTATTGCTAAGTAAGGTAAAATCTATATCTGCCATCGCTTGGGCTGAGATGATGGCACCACGATGTTGAATCACCATAGATGCGAGGCGGTGCCCCTGCTTCGAGGCTTGGCAAGGTGTTTTTCCTAACAACACACCCGCTAAGTAGCCAGCATTGAATGCATCTCCCGCTGAAGTGGTATCAACAACCTTATCAACAACCTTATCGACAGCTATTGCGTCTATCTTTGTCTGTTGCGATTGACCAAAATAGTGGTGAATATTTCCTCGTTCACCCATTTTAACCACGGCTTCTTTAACTCCAGCAGACTCAAGGCGTTCAAGGGTTTGCTTTTCGTCCTTATCTCCCCACAGTTGCAACTCATCATCATTGGTTACTAAGGCTAAATCCGTGATAGCAAACATGTCCTGATAACAAGCTTTAGCGGTGTCGGCATCCTGCCACAGCATTGGGCGGTAGTTAGTATCGAATACCAGTTTAACGCCATGTTCACTGAGAAGTTGCAGTTGGGTAATCAACTCTTTTCTATCTTCGCAGGGCAGTATCGCTAGACTAATACCGCTGAGGTAGATGTAATCGACATCTGCTAATTGAGACATTAATGACAAAAATTGTGGATGCTGTACTAAATATCTCGCTGCCGCCTGCTCACGCCAATAGAGGACAGTTCGTTCACCCCATTGATCGAGCTGAATTAAATATAAACCGGGATGACGTTGCTCATCGCGTAAGACCCATTGCGTATTGATCCCTTCATCTTACCAGTGGCCAACAATCCCCTTATAACCGTCACGTAGTTCACCTGTAAGGATTGGCCTACTGTTCTCGCTAAATATAGGACAGTATTAAGGCTATCACCGCCAAAACATTGCTTCATGGTTCCAAATGGCTCGCCATTGAGTTCAATCATACATTCACCTATGAAGGCAATTTTTTTCATCATGACTGTCCATCTAGGTTAAAGTAAGAGTTGGCATTTTTGTAACAAATCCGTTCGATCAGATTGCTGAGCATATCGATATCGTTAGGTACTTCACCATTTTCGGCCCAGGTACCAACCATGTTACACAGTATGCGCCTGAAATATTCGTGCCGAGTGTAGGAAAGTAAGCTTCGAGAGTCCGTTAGCATACCCACAAATTGGCTTAATAAGCCCAGCTGTGAAAGCTGCTCTATTTGACGTTGCATACCATCTTTTTGATCGTTGAACCACCAGCCCGATCCAAACTGTATTTTGCCAGGCACACCACCTTGGAAGTTACCTATCATAGTTGCTAAGACTTCGTTGTCCCGTGGGTTGAGACAGTACAAGATCGTTTTGGGCAGCTCATTACTTAAATCCATGGCATCGAGTAGCTTAGACAGCGGATAGGCAATAAGTTGATCGCCAATGGAGTCGAAGCCAGCATCGCCACCCAGCAATTTAAACATGCGAGTGTTGTTATTTCGTTGGGCACCAATATGTAGCTGCATCACCCAACCTAGGCGAGAATATTGCTTGCCGAGCCAAACCTGTACCGCTGTGCTAAATTGTGCGACTTCAAGATCGGTTAAACTTGCCCCCTTGATGCGATGTTGGAGTATGCTGTCGAGTATCGTTTGACTTGGTATATCAGCGTAGTGGACGACCTCTATGCCATGATCTGCGCTGCGACATCCATGTTGATCAAAGTGCTCGAGCCGAGTGCTTAGTGCGGCTAACAGATCACTGAAGGAGTCGATACTTTGCGAGGCTGCCTCAGATAACAAATTGAGGTAATCTCTAAATCCAGAATGATCTATCTTAAAAGCTCTGTCCGGACGCCAGCTTGGAGAGACTATGACATCGAAACTTTTATCTTCAGCTATGACCTTATGATGTAATAAAGAGTCTATTGGGTCATCCGTTGTTCCGACCATTTTTACATTCATTTGACGCATAATTCCCCGTGCGGAGAAGTCACTTTGGCTCAATAGTGCTCGTGTTTCATCCCAGATACCTTGTGCAGTTCTAGGATTTAATAACTGACCACTGATGCCGAATGGGCGGCGAAGTTCTAGGTGAGTCCAATGAAACAGGGGGTTACCTAAAGTCTGCGGCACTGTTTGCGCCCAAGCCATAAATTTATCGTGATCTGAGGTGGTATCACCAGTGATCAGGCTCTCATCAATACCCGCTGCACGCATAGCACGCCATTTATAGTGATCACCCGTCAACCATACTTGAGCCAAATTATCAAATTGTTGATCATTAGCAATTAAGCTTGGATCTAAGTGGCAATGATAGTCGACAATAGGCAGATCTTTAGCGTAAACATGATAAAGATGCTTGGCGGTCTCATTGTTTAAAAGAAAATCTTCGCACATGAAAGCTTTCATTGTTTTGCTCCTACTGTTCATGTATTAAATACTTTGTGCCACACATGCTCGTGCACCGTCAGAGATAAGTCTTTGGTATGCCATTTCAACTTGAACTACAAATTGCTCGTTATCAGCAAGATTGCCAAAGATGGCCTGTAATTGTAGTAGTCCTCGGACAACTGTAACGTTAGAACCATGTTGGGCATAAACAGTTCGGAGCTGTGCTAGCAAAGGATCTCTTACATCTATATTCTTGTCTTCTTCATCGCATTCGCCTACATAACGCATCCAAGCCGCTAAGCCTAGAGCCAATAGCTTATAGTCATTGCCGTGTTCGATGTGGAAATGGATAGATTCAAGCATACGTTGAGGTAGCTTTTGGCTCCCATCCATGGCTATCTGCCAAGTTTGATGTTTAAGCGATGGGTTGGTAAAGCGGGCGATCAGTAGTCGAGCATACGCCTCAAGATCTGTCCCTTCTGGCACATTTAACGTCGGAGCCTGCTCAGTCATCATTAATTGGTATACCGCAGTGCGATAATCGGTATTGGTCATGGTATCTGAGATATGGGGGTAGCCGCCAAGATAACCTAAATAGGCAAGAAAAGAGTGTGAACCGTTTAGCATGCGTAACTTCATCTCTTCAAATGGCACCACATTACTGACAAATTCGGCTCCAGCACTATCCCAATCTGGTCTACCATTAACAAAGTTGTCCTCGATAACCCATTGACGAAATTCTTCACAGGCTATGGCGCATGGGTCGGCGACACCTAGCGTTGACTCAATAAGTTTAAGCGTTTCATCTGTGGCTGCAGGTACAATCCTATCGACCATAGTGCATGGAAAAGTAACATTAGCCTCAATCCATTCAGCCAGCTCTATGTCAAGTAGTTTGGCCAGCCCTATTACTGCTGCTTTAGCGACTTTGCCATTATTTTGCACGTTATCACAAGATAGCACCGTAAAGGGGCTAATCCCTTTTTTACGGCGTAAACGTAATGCCTCGACGATATAGCCGATTGCTGATACAGGAGCTTGCGGGGTAAGTAGATCTTGTTGAATTAGCTTGTTTTTTTTATCAAGATCGCCTGTGCCAGGGTCTGTACAGTAACCCTTTTCTGTGATGGTCATCGAGACTATGGCGACTTGTTCTTGGGTCATTTTATCTAATACTGGTGCAATACCATCAAGCTGAGGATGCAGTGATTCGATCACCGACCTAATCACCTTAACACGATTAGAATGCTCACCTTTCTCCATCACACTGTAGAGATGATTCTGCTCACGAAGCGATTTGATAAGCTGCTCACCACCGAATAAGCTGATCTCACAAATCCCCCAGTTGCTACCTGTTTCCTCAAGCATTTCATCGGTGATAAGTGCCTGATGTGCTCGATGAAATGCACCAAACCCTAAATGAACAATACGAGTTTTAAGCGCTGCTCTAGAGTAATTTGCCGCAATAACCGTTGTAGGCATAACTTGGGTTGAAATATTCATTCTATCTCCGATGAAGTGTTGGCATGCCTAAATAGAAACGGCAACAACGACAGTAAATAATGCAACTTACTCTACATATAATAAGAGTAGCTGTCTCGATTTAAGTTAACAAATTCAAATTTGGTATGCCAATATTAAATAATTATTGACTTTGGTCAATCAATTTGTGTATTTTGTTTGTTCTAAATTTGTTATTTGCACTAGTATTTAACATATTGATAAGACGTTTTGTCCTTATCAGTGAGCATAAATTTGAATTAAGAGGTTACTATGGAGCAAACTTGGAGATGGTATGGAGACTCAGACCCCGTAAGTCTTTCCGACATCAAACAGGCAGGTGCGACGGGTATAGTCACAGCACTGCATCATGTAAAAAACGGCCAAGTTTGGCAAGTAGAAGATATTCTAGACCGTAAAAAAACTATCGAATGCATGGGCATGAACTGGTCGGTCGTCGAAAGCATACCTGTACATGAAGAAATAAAGACACGCTCGGGAGATTATGTCAAATGGATAGAGAGCTATAAACAAAGTATTATCAATTTAGCAACATGCGGTATCGACACGGTCTGTTATAACTTCATGCCTGTCCTAGATTGGACACGTACCGATCTTGAATATGAGCTCGCTGATGGTTCGAAGTCGCTTCGATTCGACCAGGTTGCATTCGCTGCTTTTGAGTTGTTCATCTTAAAACGCCCCGGGGCTGAAGATGATTATAGTAGCAGCGATAAGCAAGATGCTGCCAACTACTTTAACAATATGTCAGAGCAGCAAATTGATCGACTTACCGCCAATATCATTGCCGGTTTGCCCGGTGCAGAAGAAGGTTACACCTTAACGGAGTTCCAAGCTCAGCTGGATCGCTACCAAGATATTAGCAAAGATGTATTACGAGACAATCTGGCTGCATTTCTACGTGAAATAGTACCAGTATGTGAACAATATGGGTTAAAACTTGCTATACACCCAGACGATCCACCGCGCCCCATTTTTGGATTACCTCGCGTCGTTTCTACCATAGAAGATATTGATTGGTTAACTAAAGCCGTACCAAGTATGGCAAATGGAATCACTATGTGTACCGGATCATACGGTGTACGTGATGATAATGATCTCGTCAAAATGATCAATCAACATGGCGATCGCATCTACTTTACCCACCTACGCTCGACTCAACGTGAAGATAACCCATTGAGCTTTCATGAAGCTGCTCATTTAGATGGGGATGTGGATATGTATGAAGTGGTTAAAGCGCTACTGACTCAAGAACAGAAGCGACTATCTAGTGGTAACACGCGTTTAATTCCGATGAGACCCGATCATGGCCATCAGATGATCGATGACCTACATAAACAAACCAACCCTGGCTACTCCTGTATTGGAAGATTAAAAGGGCTTGCAGAAATTAGAGGGCTGGAACTCGGTATAAAAAAAGCACTGTTTAATAAATAGTGATTTAACACACCAGATTTACGAGTACTGGTAAAGCTGACTAGAGAGAACAATAATGAAAACTTTAACGTTACGAAATAAGATCGGATACGCCGCCGGAGACATGGCTAACATGGCTAGCTTTGGTATGTCAGCTAGTTTCTTGTTGGTTTACTATGTTGATGTATTAGGCATCACTGCAGCTGCGGCAGGTACACTTTTTTTGATCGCACGTTTATGGGACGGCATCAATGACCCTATGATGGGGGCCTTTGCAGATAAACTCTTCGCTAAACATAAAGGGATTAAAGATAAATTTAAACCCTTTATCTTTAAAGGGTGTTGGGTACTTTTAATCGCCTCAGTGCTCATGTTTTGGTCACCAGAAGGATTATCAGATGGACAGACGCTAGCTTGGGCCTATCTGACCTATATTGTCTGGGGTATGTCGTATACTTTCGTTAATATTCCATTTGGTTCTGTGGCATCGGTGATGACACAAGACCCAGAAGAACGCGCCTCACTATCGGCATTTCGCTCCTTAGGCGGAGTGATTGGCATGGTCTTGTGTAAAATAATAGTACCTGCTGTCTTAGCCTTATATGCCGATGACATACAAACAGGCTACTTAATGGCCATGGTAGGACTGGCTTCTATAGGCATATTTGGTCATCTCTTCTGCTATATCAGTATCAAGGAAAACATTAAGTGTACCAATTCGGCTACACAGGTGTCGTCTTGGCAAGCAATGAAAGCGATCCCTAAAAATAAGCCACTATTATGTGTATCTTTGGCTTCATTCTTTATCTTACTCGCGATGTTTGTCACTTCTTCAGTGTTGATGTTTTATATCAAAAACAACCTATCTAACGCATTATGGGTGATGAGTGTCACTGGTATTATCGATCTCATCATGATCGTCATGATGGCACCTTTACTCCCTAAAATGGTGGCTAAACTTGGCACTAAGAAACTGATGATGAACAGTGCAATCGTCGCAGTGATTTCCTGTACAGTGGCATTTTTTCTTGTATCTAACGTTTATCTATTCCTACTTTTCTATTCAATAATGATATTCGGCATCATGATCCCTATGGCTGCGTGTTGGGGACAAGTATCCGACTGTATCGATTACAATCAATACCTTACAGGTAGTCGTCAGGAAGGGATCATCTACGCATCTTATTCTCTAATGAGAAAAATAGGGGGGGCCGGTGCAGGTTTTATTGCCGCCCTTGGCGTGGGGTTCATTGGTTACAACCCAGACCTTACGATGCAAACAGAGTCAACCTTACAAGGTTTGCAGTTCTTAGTCTTTGGTTTCCCAGTGATTGCATTCATCATCGTGTTTTTCCTCTACAAGACGCTTTGGGTGCTTGACGCTGAGACGTACGACAAGATGGTTGAAGCCAATAAAAATAACTCATAAGTAAATCCACTGAGCAAAATAGAGAAGTAAACAAGAAATCTACTTCTCTATAAGTAATTAATATACAAAATTAAAAATTTAATTATTCTACCAAAATAAAAATATTTGCTAGCGATTACAGGTAGCTACCAAGCCGACACTTGAATAATTAATAACATAAAGCAAAATGATCAAGGATCGGAAATGAAGATAAAATTAAACAAGACAAAATCCACTAGCATGAAGGTTAGTTACCCTTCGGTGATATTGGCTGTAGCATTCGCCTGTACCACAAGCCCGGTGTTAGCGCAAGAAACGGCTGTGGTAGAAAAGTCTGAGCAGCCCGTTAAAAACGGGACAGAAGGTCCTTTTAAATCAAAATTAACTAAAGAAGAAATTGCTGAGATTAAAGAGGCACCAGGTATCGCTGGAGTGTATAGCGAGATCAACGACTCTAATCCATATCTAGCAGCTGATGAGACAGATCATACATTAATACTCACGCTTAAAAATGAATACCGAGGCGCATCACGCCCAAGTGCTACCGGCGATTATGGTCCAGATGTTGATGCTTGGGTTCAATATGGCGCGATTAACTATCAGTCTGATAATCTGCTGAACTGGATCGATATCGAAGCAGGGGTTTATACGACACAAAAGTTGCATGCCGATCCAAATAAAAGCGCACGCTTCTACCTTAATGGTCATGATGATTTCACTCTTGTTAGCGGTTCGGTCAATATTAAGCCTACCGAAAATATCCAATTGAAGTTAGGTCGTTTCGGAACAGATTCAGGTGCAGGCACGCTAGAATACTATATTCCACTCATAGAAAAAACGTCGATCCGCCCGACTCCCTCAATGAAAGAAGGCGCACTACTTCAGGTCGATTTCGATAATTTACACCTATACGGCATGGTTTCAACAAAATTTGCCGGACACTACTACAGTGAGTGGACTGATGAAGGGACGATTCAAGGTGTCAATCCCGACGGCTCGTTAATCAGAGATAAGATCCCTAAGTATCACCTTGCGGGTGTTTGGAATAATACCAAAGGCACAGGTACACGACTTGCGTTCGGTACCAGCTACCAAGAAAACCATAGTTACCAATATATGTTCAATGCTCAACAACTCTATATCGATAGTAATAAGGCATTTTGGAAAGCTGAACTGAGAGGATTCTATGCTGAGCTTATCGATTATACAAAAGATTTAAATACCATGTATATGGGCTCTGGCTACGACAATACATACTTAGTGTCCGGACAACTGACTTATCATAACGATGGCTTAACTCTGATCGGCTCCGCTGGCCAGGTAGGTACTAAGCTAAGCTTCCTTACAATGATAGATACAGATCTTGGTTACTCGTTTGACCAAAGTATCGACCGCAACCACAATGATATGCTTTCTTGGCAGATAGGTGGTTTCTATCAGGTAACTAAGACATTACAAACAGGTATAGCCATCGTAAAAACAGATGGTTATGAAGATCCAAGTGAAGAAGTTCATGTCGATGGTACTGGTGTTAATTTGATTTTCATCCATCAACCGGGTGGGGTATTCGAGGGGCTTAAATCTACACTTATTCTTAATAAAGCCAGGGAATATCGTCCAGGCTCTACATTTGGTGATGAGCTCGATTACTGGGACGTAAAGCTAACCTTCCATTATGACATCAATATTTTCTAAATCTAATTGTTAGCTATAATAAGGTTAAAAATTTGTAAAAACACTGAGTGTCGCTTCAGCATTTGTGGACTCTTAAGCGACGTGTAATCTTATTAAAAATAAGATTAAACACTTTTAGCTAGATACCTTTTATTATTGGCCAGCTTAAACTGAATTATTGGCATGCCAATTTGATATTTAGTTATTTTGAAAAAAATATTTATGGAGAGCATTATGTCTGTATTTTTATACCCTCAAGAGACCGTCTCACGCCGTTCGGTTGAGATCTCAGGGATCTGGAAATTTAAAGTTGATACCAACAACGAAGGGCGTCAACAGGATTGGAAAGATGGCTTAAAAGACACCATCGAAATGGTTGTTCCTTCGAGCTATAACGATATTTTTACCGATAAAGCTATCCGCGACCATTGCGGTGATGTTTGGTACGAAACAGATGTGTTTATTCCAGTAGAGTGGCAAGAAAAAGACGTCTTCGTTCGCTTCGGCTCAGCAACACACAGTGCCGTTGTCTGGGTTAATGGTGTTGAAGTAGTCAGCCATGTTGGCGGATATATGCCGTTTGCGGGTCAGCTAAACCAAGTCGTTAAATTTGGTCAGAAGAACAAAATTGTGGTGGTTGTCAATAATGAGCTATCAATGTCGACTATCCCTGCTGGTGGCTATGCTGAATACTTAGATGGCGTTCGTGAAGTTAAGCCATTTTTTGACTTTTTCAACTATTCAGGTATCCATCGCGCAGTTAAACTGATTGCATTGCCACGGACAAGAATCAATGACATCACCGTTATTACAGATTTTTCTGGTTCTCAAGGGCAAGTTGATTTTGAAATCGAAGCGACCACTAACCTTGGCGATATTCAGGTTAAACTGCTAGACCAAGATGGCAAACTGGTAGCCAAAGCAACTGGAAACAAGGGTCGTTTACTGGTCGAAGATGTTAATCTTTGGCAACCGGGTAAAGGTTACCTATATACGCTAGAAGCCAGTATTATCCTCGATGGCGAAATTGTCGAC
Organism: Shewanella sp.; assembly: GCA_037132815.1. GTDB lineage: Bacteria > Pseudomonadota > Gammaproteobacteria > Enterobacterales > Shewanellaceae > Shewanella. Next base: position 29,501 of record JBAHZX010000116.1, on the reverse strand, counting down.
CAATATCCATTAGACGTTGGTATTCGTACGGTTAAGGTCGAAGGTACGCAGTTCCTAATCAATGGCGAACCTTTCTACTTTAAAGGTTTTGGTAAGCATGAAGATTCAGACTTCCGTGGTCGAGGTTATGACGCCGTCGTTAACCTCAGAGACATGGAATTACTCGATTGGATTGGTGCAAACTCGATTCGAACGTCGCACTATCCTTACGCGGAAGAATTTATGCAGTTAGCTAATCGCCGTGGTTTAGTGGTGATTAACGAATCACCAGCAGTCGGTCAGTTTGACCTGATGCGACGTGGTATGTTTGGTATGGGCATCGCCTCAGCAGGCGCAGGTAGTGTCGCTGACAAAGAGATCCCATTCTTCGAAGAGGAAGCGGTAAAAGGTCCCGGTAAAGAAGCTCAAAAGCATGCGCTAAAAGAGTTATTCCAGCGTGATAAGAACCATCCTTGTGTCGTGATGTGGTCTCTGTCAAACGAGCCTGATACTTCGCAAGAAGCATCTAAAGAGTATTTTAGAGATATCTTCGCCTATGCACGTAACTTAGATCCACAAAATCGTCCACTTACTTTTATTAACTTCATGATGGCACGGTTTGGCAATTGTCATGCCTCCGAGTTTGTTGATGTCGTCTGTTTAAATCGTTACTACGGTTGGTACATGATGGGCGGTCTGCAGATGAAAGATGCTGGTACTGTCTTCTCTCAAGAGCTAGCGGGCTGGGGCACTTTAGGCAAGCCTATCGTGATCACAGAGTATGGCGCCGACACAATGGCTGGCATTCATAAGCTACCCAGTGTGCAGTGGTCAGAAGAATACCAGATCGAATACCTTGATGAGCAACATAAAGCGTTCGACAGTTGCGATGCGGTTGTAGGCGAACAGATGTGGAACTTCGCCGATTTCCAAACTTGGGAAGGGATCATGCGTGTCGACGGCAACAAGAAAGGCGCCTTCACTCGTGATCGTCAGCCTAAGATGTCAGCACATCATCTACGTAAGCGTTGGACTATGATCCCGGATTTCAACCATAAAAAATAGACGTTTAAAACACTAACGATAAAAAATTAAAATAAAATAGGGAGGGCTAAGCTCTCCCTTTGTCATTTTAGTATGCTGATCCAACGGCTATACCTGTTTAATTTCACTTCCATTGAGGATTGAGTCTCTAAATAATTGAACGTATTGAATCTAATTTTATGCCTCTAGAATCCACCGAATAGACCTTACCGCTAATCAAATCCTAGTTGACTTTCTTTTTACATACTAGAAAATGGCAAGGTCAAAAGGGGGACTGTTAGACGTTAAATTTAAACTAGCAGAAAATAGTGAATGTGATAAAACAGACGCTATAACCATAACTTATAAAACTAAAACTGTTTGTTTTTGTGTAAATATTCATTTGTATTACTCATTAACCTAACCACTTTCTTAATAACTAATTAATTTTAAAAGAGAACTATTTTATGAGAAAATCTTTAATTGCCATTGCCTTGGCAACTACCTTTCTTGGTGGTTGTGGTGTGTTTGAAGAAAATAACGACAATAATAAAACTATTATCGTCAGCACAGCAGAGTTAGGTAGCTTCGGGGTTGATTTAAGTGCACGTAATGAAGCCATAAAACCAGGTGATGACTTCTTTATGTATGCCAGCGGAACTTGGTATGACCATTATGTTATGCCTGCAGATAAAACCCGTTTTGGTGCATTTACCGCTTTGGCTGAACGCAGTGAAAAACAAGTCAAAGAAATTATTGATGACATTACCAGCCGCAGTGATCTTAATGCCGATGAACAATTAGTTGCTGATTTTTATCAAGCCTATATGGACACTGAAATAGTCAACAAATTAGGCATCAGTCCAATTCAGGCAACGTTAGATCAAATTAGTGCAGTAAAAAATACTCAAGACTTAACCAAAATCTTTGGTGAAGCTTGGTTAACGGGGACCAAGTCGCCAATTGGCGGTTATATGGGATTTAACCGTTTAAATCCAAACCAATATGAAATGTCTATTGGTGCCGGTGGTTTAGGTCTTCCTGATCGTTCTTACTATTTAGAAGAAAGTGAGCGTTTTGAAAAAATTCGCAATGCTTATGTCGCACATATTGCGACTATGCTTGGTTTTTCCGGTGTTGAAAATGGCCAAAAACGTGCTGAACAAGTGTTAGCATTAGAAACAAAGATTGCCCAAGGCCACTGGCCACGTGAAAAACGTCGTAACCGCGACTTAAGCTTAAATCAAGTGAAACGTGCAGATTTAGCCAAGCAGTATCCAAGTTTTGATTGGGATACTTACTTCGCACAATCGGGTTACAAAGTACCACAACTTAATATTTCTCAACCAGAGCCGGTAAAAGCAATGATCGCTTTGATCAATGCAGAGTCGCTTGCTGTTTGGCAAGATTACTTAACTTTCCATACGATTAGCAGTAATGCAGATTTATTGTCTGAAGATATTTATACCGCTAGCTTTGCTTTTTACGGTAAAGAGTTAAGTGGTCAACAAGAGCCTCGTCCACGTTGGAAGCGAGCGATTGGTGAAATGTCAAACACCAGATCCTTAGGCTTTGCTATTGGTAAAATTTATGTGGCTCGCTACTTCCCTGAAAGCTCAAAATTACAAATGGCACAACTGGTTGAAAATTTACGCACCGCACTAGGCCAGCGAATCGATGGACTTGACTGGATGGGCGAAGAAACCAAAGTTAACGCTCATGCTAAGCTTGCCGCATTTACTCCTAAAATTGGTTACCCTGATGTATGGCAGGAATTTGACGGTGTCAGCATGTCTAAAAATGACTTAGTCGGTAACATTAAAAATCTTCGTCAATTTTTTAATGCCGAAAGCGTTGCCAAAGAATTAATGAAAACCGATCGTAATCGTTGGGGTATGACGCCACAGCGTGTTAACGCGTACTACAACAGTTCATTTAATGAAATTGTTTTCCCTGCAGCAATTTTACAGCCACCATTTTTCGATCCCAATGCCGATGCTGCAGTTAACTACGGTGCTATTGGTGCGGTGATTGGTCATGAAATGGGCCATGGCTTTGATGATCAAGGTTCAAAATCTGATGCCAATGGTATTCAACGCAACTGGTGGACAGATAAAGACCGTGATGCATTTGACGCTAAAGCGGATCAACTAGTAGCGCAATACAATAAGTATGAACCTATTGAGGGTAACTTCGTTAACGGCCGCAATAGCTTAGGTGAAAACATCGGTGATGTTGGTGGTTTATCCATGGCTTACCATGCGTATAAATTGAGTTTAAATGGCAAAGAAGCCCCCGTTATTGATGGTGTTACTGGTGATCAACGTTTCTTCTTGGCTTGGGCTCAAGTATGGAAAGAGAAACGTACTGAAAAAAGTATGTTAAACCAGCTACGAGGCGGTACTCATGCACCAGGACGTTTTCGTGCCCAAGCACCGCGTAACCACGATGCTTGGTATAAAGCTTTTGACGTAAAACCCGGTGATGCCCTGTATTTAGCGGAAGATGAACGTGTCCGTATCTGGTAATCGTGGTTAGCTTATATCCGTTTTACCTCAATCTACTCTAAAAACTGTACTTTGAAGTAGAACGGGGATAAATGCTCCGCCACCTGCTCTGGTGTAAACGGTCTGCCCGCTGATACGCGGCAGACTCCCCCCGCTCTTGTACATTTTGCCAATCTGTCGGTGACAGGGATATTTGACCACTGCCTACGCTGACGGATTTCCGGTGGGTAGACGCTTGATCATTAACCAGAAGCAGGTGCCATCAAAGGTTAACTGCCGTATAATGGTTTTGCTGCGATTGATGAACATAAACACGGTGTTCGAACGAGGGTATTTGACCTGTTAGATGGTAGTCAAATAACCGAATTGATTGCTGACACCAGGTATGATTTGTGATTTTTGTTTACACCAAAAGCTAAAATCGACAGCGAGTGTAAACAACGACTTGGAAATATCCATAAATTTGAGAAGTTGCACTGCTACCGTAAGCTTACAACCTTCTTACAGAGCTGAGAAACAACCGTTGTAAACTATACTTATTTTATATAGTTCAATCGATTATAGTGGGTAAAAGAAAAGAAAACATGGAGAAGATTTTGAGGCGATATGTATCAATTGGCAAAGAGCTAATCGAACAACTTAAAACATACAAGTACCAAATCGGTGACAAATTGCCGACCGAGCGTGAAATTGCCGAACAGTTTGGTGTCAGCCGAACTACGATTCGAGATGCGATTATCATGCTCGAACTGCAAGGCCTTGTCGAAGTGCGTAAAGGGTCAGGTGTGTACGTGATCTCGCTTCCCGATGATGCAGACAATCATCAAGCCAATACCCAAACAAACTCAAATTATGATGTCAATGATATTGGCACATTCGAGTTGTTACAAGCTAGGCAATTGCTCGAGAGTAATATTGCCGAGTTTGCTGCTGCGAATGTCACTGGTGTTCAGATCTCTAAAATGAAGCAAGTTCTTAACGCCGAAAGGCTCGCGTTGAAGTCTGGTGATCAAAAGTACAGTCATGATAAAGAATTCCATATTTTAATCGCTGAAGCCACCCAGAATAACTACCTCGTTGAGATTGCAAATGCAGCATGGGAGCGACGCATGAGCAGTAAGATGTGGGCGCAACTGCATACTCATATCGATGATTTAGAGTACCGTAACCAATTTGCCGATGATCACGTTAATATTTTATCAGCGCTGCAAAAGAAAAACCCCGCACAGGCTAAAGAAGCTATGTGGCAGCACATGGAAAATGTCAAAGAAGCACTGCTCTCTTTATCTGATACTGACTCTAATGACTTCGATGGCTACCTGTTTGACTCGTATAAAGTAGACAACAGATCTTAACTGAATAAAAAATAGGCCTAGCAAACGTAAAGCAACACTGGTTAAGTGCCCATGCTGCTTTACAGAGATGCTCTTCTCTACTTCAATACCTCTTCCAATGCTTTAAGGCAAAGCGCGACATTCTCACGACGTGCGCCAAAGCCCATCAGGCCGATGCGCCATGCTTTACCAGCTAGAGCACCGAGACCTGCACCTATCTCCAGATTATAATTTTCCAACAACTGCTTACGCACTAATGCATCATCGATACCTTCAGGAATATAAACAGCATTGAGCTGAGGCAAACGGCAAGCCTCTTTGACCACAAACTTAAGTCCTAATCCTTCAAGCCCTTGTCTGAGCACTTGGTGCATGTCGGCGTGACGCTTCCACGAAGTCTCTAATCCTTCTTTGGCCAGTAAACGCAAAGACTCATGCAGGGCATAAAGCGCGTTAACTGGTGCCGTATGGTGATAACTGCGCTTGGCGCTGTTCTCTGTCGTGCCACTCCAATATGCCATAACTAAGGTTTGATCCAAAAACCAACTCTGTACTGGGGTGGTGCGGCTCTTGATCTTCTCTACCGCAGCCGGAGAAAATGACACCGGCGACAGGCCAGGTACGCAAGAGAGACACTTCTGGCTACCGGCATAAATGGCATCTATACCCCATTCATCGACCCTAAGCTCGACGCCACCAACCGAGGTCACAGCATCGACTATCGACAGGCAGTCATACTGCTTCGCCAAATCACACAGCGTTTTGGCATCAGAAAGAGCTCCGGTTGAAGTCTCGGCATGAACGAAGGCAAGAAACTTAGCATCAGGATGCGCCTTTAATGCCTCCTCGACATCGACAGGGCTGACCGCCTCTCCCCACTCATTATCAACCATCACAGCCGTAGCTCCGACTCGCTCGACATTTTGGCGCATACGCTCACCAAATACACCGTTGCGACAAACAATCACCTTCTCACCCGCCTCGACCAAATTAACGAAGCAGGTTTCCATACCTGCGCTACCTGGCGCGGATACGGCTAATGTCATCTCATTTTTAGTCTGAAAGGCATACTGGATCAGCGATTTAAGCTCATCCATCATACCAACAAACAGAGGATCTAGATGACCGATAGTGGGACGTGCTTGAGCGGCTAAGACTTCAGGGTAAACATCAGAAGGGCCTGGACCCATTAAAGTTCTACGCGGGGGGTTAAACGCATCGATACTAGGTGCTGCTAACATATGACTTCCTCAAAAATTCAAACTAGCGTTTAAAATATAACATAAAAAAGGACCCATAGCGTCCTCTGCATTATTTCCTATGGAGCCAATAATTTCAAGCCAAGCTCCTCAAACCTATGCCCATCATAGTTAGTCTTCCCGACTAGCCAAAAATAGCTTATACGCTGGACTCTGTGTCTCTTCATGATAGACGAAGCCTAGTTCGGTTAAGAACTGCTGAAATGGCAGATTATCGGATTCAGGAACCTCGAACCCCGCCAAGACACGACCGAAGGCGGCGCCATGGTTGCGATAATGAAACAGACTGATATTCCACTTACTTTGTAGAGTCGTCAGAAACTTAAATAAAGCACCTGGATGCTCTGGAAACTCGAAGCTAAACAGCCGCTCATCAAGCTTCTCTGGCGGATGCCCGCCCACCATATAGCGCACATGTAATTTCGCGGTCTCATCATGGGAGAGATCTTGCACCTCGAAGCCATCATTCTCTAGTTTTGCGATAATATCATTTAGTTCACTTTGGCCTTCTGATAAACGGATCCCTGCGAAAACCACGGCCTTATCCCGGCTACTAAAGCGATAATTAAACTCAGTCATCACACGTTTTTCTAACAGTTCACAGAAGCGCAGGAAAACACCTGGACGTTCAGGGACTTTAACCGCCAAAATGGCTTCTTTTTTCTCTCCCAGTTCACAGCGCTCTGAGACATACCTCAGACTATGAAAGTTAACATTAGCACCACTGAGAATGGCGGCCACTTTCTCGCCTTTACCTGCATCGCCCATATACTTCTTAAGGCCTGCCAGAGATAGGGCTCCGGCAGGTTCGGCGATGGCGCGAGTGTCTTCGAAGATATCCTTCACTGCGGCGCAGATCTCATCTGAGCTTACGGTTATCACATCATCGACATATTCCCGTGCAAGCCTAAATGGCTCGGCGCCAATCTGTTTAACGGCAACACCATCGGCAAATAAGCCAACCTGAGACAAGATCACACGCTCATCAGCCTCTAATGCCGCTTTTAAACATGCTGAATCTTCTGGCTCAACACCAATAATTTTAACCTGAGGCATCACAGCCTTATAAAATGCAGCAATACCAGCGATCAGTCCCCCACCACCAACAGGGACAAAAACAATTTCTAAGTCCCTTTGTTGCTGTAGCATCTCCTGAGCAATCGTGCCCTGACCAGCGATCACGGCCTCATCATCGAATGGTGCCACATAGACGCGCCTATCCGCAGCTGCCAGTTCCTGAGCATAAATATTAGCCTGATCGAACGTCTGACCATGAAGTACCACCTCACCGCCGAGGCGTCTGACTGCATCTATTTTGATATCTGGAGTCGTTTCTGGCATCACTATCACCGCACTAATGCCTCGGGCAGCAGCCGACATGGCGACACCTTGAGCATGATTGCCCGCAGAAGCGCACACTACACCACGCAGACACTCATCAGCTGTGAGTTCAGAGATTTTATTATAGGCACCACGCAGCTTGAAGGAATGCACAGGTTGCATATCTTCGCGTTTAAGGAACACTTGACAGCCCAAGCGAGCCGACAATTTATTCAAACTAGAAAGCGGCGTGACTTTGGCCACATCATAGACAGAAGATAACAAGGTCTTCTGTAAATAATAATGGGCCAGATCTAACTTAGATTTTGAAGTTAATGCCAACATCTTAATCCTCCAACATGGTGACATCTCTCACCGCGCCTTTATCGGCACTGGTTGCAAGTAAGGCATAAGCCTTAAGTGCCAGTGAAACAGAGCGTTCACGGCTCACAGGCTTCCAAGCTAGCTTACCACGCCCTTCCATTTGGGTACGACGAGCCGCTAATTCAGTGTCGCTGATAGCAAGTTTGATCGAACGTGCCGGAATATCTATCTCAATCCTGTCACCGGTTTCTACTAAACCTATGGTGCCACCCGCTGCAGCTTCTGGTGAAACATGACCAATAGATAGGCCGGAAGTGCCACCGGAGAATCGACCATCAGTGATCAGTGCACACGCTTTACCCAAGCCGCGAGATTTAAGATAACTGGTTGGATAAAGCATCTCTTGCATACCAGGGCCACCTTTAGGGCCTTCGTAGCGAATAACCACCACGTCACCCGCAACCACTTTGCCACCTAAAATAGCGGCAACGGCATCGTCCTGACTCTCAAACACTCGAGCGGAACCAATGAAAGTATGATTATCTTCATCCACTCCCGCGGTTTTGACGATACAGCCATCGGGGGCTATATTGCCGGATAGCACCGCCAAACCTCCTTCTTGACTAAAAGCAAACTCACGCTTACGGATACAACCCGCTTCACGGTCATCATCAACGCTATCCCAGCGACAACTTTGGCTGAACGCCTTAGTGGTTGGAATACCCGCGGGTCCTGCGGAGAAAAACTTAAGTACTGCTTCATCTTTACTCTGAGCGATATCCCATTTAGATAATACGTCTTTCAGACTTGTCCCTGCCACATGATAAGCATCGTTATGAATGAGACCCGCTCGGTCAAGCTCACCTAAGATCCCCATCACACCACCGGCACGATGCACGTCTTCCATATGATACTTGGGCGTCGAAGGGGCGACCTTACACAGATGAGGCACTAGGCGAGACAGTCTATCGATATCGGCCATGGTAAAATCAACTTTGGCCTCGTGAGCCGACGCTAATAGGTGCAATACCGTGTTGCTGGAACCACCCATGGCAATATCTAAGGTCATAGCATTTTCGAATGCCTTAAAATTTGCGATATTACGTGGTAATGCTGATTCATCATCATGCGTGTAGTAACGAGTGGCTAAATCCATAATGCGGCGACCGGCCTCTAAAAAGAGTTCGCGTCTATCAGCGTGAGTGGCAAGCATAGAGCCATTACCTGGCAACGACAGACCTAAAGCTTCGGTCAAACAATTCATCGAATTGGCGGTAAACATGCCGGAACAAGAACCACAGGTAGGACAGGCGCTGCGCTCAATCTTATCGCTATCTTCGTCCGAAATTCGATCGTCAGCGCCCGCTACCATCGCGTCCACTAAATCCAACTTAATGATGTTACCCGAAAGCTTGGTCTTACCCGCTTCCATTGGACCACCAGAAACAAAAATCACTGGGATATTGAGACGAAGAGCCGCCATCATCATGCCTGGGGTGATTTTATCGCAATTTGAAATACACACCAATGCATCGGCACAGTGAGCATTAACCATATATTCAACGCTGTCGGCAATCAACTCACGAGAAGGTAGACTATAGAGCATGCCTCCATGCCCCATCGCGATACCATCATCTACTGCAATAGTATTAAACTCTTTGGCGATCCCACCAGCCTCTTCAATGGCGCCAGCGACTAACGAGCCCATATCTTTGAGATGTACGTGACCGGGAACAAATTGAGTGAATGAATTGGAAATCGCAATGATTGGCTTACCAAAATCACCATCTTTGACGCCGGTGGCACGCCATAGGGCGCGAGCTCCGGCCATGTTACGACCTTCGGTACTGGTAGCTGAACGTAATTTAGGCATTGCGATTGTCCTTATTGAAAAAGTTCGAGGAGCTAGAGCTTGGTTCCTAGGATTTCCTCGTTTAAACCCTTCTAGTTAATTTGTGAAACCTAAGTACTTAACTCTTAAGTTGCGTTATTCTTTGCTTCGCTTTTCCTAGGACTTAGATTCTAGCTCTTAGAATCTAAGTCCTTATTTTATAAAACCTCTAACCAACCCCACTTGTCTTTGGTCTCACCAGTGAACAAACCGAAAAAGCGTTCCTGTAACGACTGAGTAATAGGGCCGCGTTTACCTGTGCCGACATCGATTCTATCGACGCTACGCACTGGCACGATTTCAGCCGCTGTTCCTGTCATAAAGATCTCATCAGCGAGATAGAGAAACTCACGCGCCATAGCCTCTTCCACCACTTCATAACCTTTCTCTCGAGCCAAGGTAATAATGGTGTCACGGGTCAGTCCCATAAGAATTGCCGATGTCGAAGGCGGTGTATAGATTTTCCCTTTTTTGACCACAAATAAGTTAGCACCAGCGCCTTCACTGACCAAACCATTCACATCAAGAGCTATACCTTCATCAAAACCATTACGCTTAGCTTCGGTGGATATTTGAATTGATGACAAGTAGTTTCCACCAGCCTTAGCCCCTGTTGGTATAGTATTGGGTGCAAGACGATTCCAAGAAGTCACGGCCACATCTACACCTGCCTCCATACTGTCCTCACCTAAATAGGCACCCCAGGGAAAAGCAGCAACCATAACATCGCACATAGCATCCTTAGGTGGAGTGATGCCCATGCCTACATCACCATAGAAAGCCAGCGGACGAATATAAGCGCTCTGGAGGCCATTTTTTTGCACACTGTCACGACAAGCCTGCATAAGTTCACTATGTGTATAAGGAATTGGCATACGGTAGATCTTAGCCGAATCGAACAGACGCTGAACATGATCGGTTAGACGAAATCCCGCAGGGCCAAGGTGAGTGTCGTAGACACGGATCCCTTCGAAAACAGAAGAGCCATAATGTAAGCCATGAGACATCACATGCACCTTGGCATCCCCCCAAGGTATTACCTCACCATTAAACCATATAAACTCTGCTTTCTTCACGGTCATACTTTTCCTCACTCTCTTTCAGTATTCACTACAACAGGTGTTAACTGTGCTTTGTTATTGCCATTAATCTAAAATCAGTCATCAGTCTTAAGCGTGTACTCGGCAGTCGATCACATCAAAAAGCTTGTCTAGTTGATTGGTTAGCAACTCAATAGCCCGCTCACTTTCGACATGCATAGCCAGTCGCACACTTTGATCTCCTTGCAACAACATCTCCATCTTGGTCACTTTAAAACCGCGATGGCGTACCACTCTTAATACTCGCTCCAACACTTCAGGCTGTTGCACTAAAGTTAAACTCAATTGATAACTCATCTCTGTATCTCCACTTGTTCTCTGCCTGCTTTGCGCCTTAGGTCTGTTTATCCATCTCTTCCATCATGTCTCTGTTACAGGCACCCGGAGGGACAAGTGGCCAGACATTGTGAGCATCATTAATCCTCACGTGCAGTAGATAAGGGCCTTCACAGTTAACTAAGTGATCTAATGCTTCTTCCACTTGGTCTGTGGTGGTTATAGTGTGACCTGGAATATCGAATGCTGATGCTAAGGTGACAAAATCTGGGTTATCTGAAAGGTCGGTTTCACTGTAGCGCTCCTCAAAAAATAGCTGTTGCCACTGCTTCACCATACCCAGCTTCTGGTTATCTATCAGTAATATTTTAACCGCTAGTTTACGACGCTTAATCGTCGTAAGCTCCTGCACGTTCATCATAAATGAACCATCGCCAGAGACGGCTACTACCGTCGCATCGGGACGAGAGACTTTAGCGCCGATGGCTGCTGGAAGACCAAAACCCATGGTCCCTAGACCCGAGCTAGACAAGTGGTCTTCAGGCTTACGGAACCACATATGCTGCGCCACCCACATCTGATGTTGGCCAACATCACAACACACCACATTATCTTCCGGTAGCTTATCGGCTAAACGATTCAACATGGCAGGAGCAAAAATAAGTTCACCGGGGCGATCATAATTCAATTTATGCTCGGTTTTAAGCCGTGCAATCTCTTCACACCAGGGAGTAATGTCTAGTGGTATAGACAGTACAGCTAGCACCTGACGTAGATCACCTATGATGGCAACTTCCGGCAAACGTAACTTACCGATCTCAGCTGCATCTATGTCCAAATGGATCACTTTAGCGTGTTCAGCAAAGGTCGCAAGACGGCCGGTGACTCTATCATCGAAACGAGCACCGGCCACGATTAACAAATCACACTCCTGAACAGCAATATTCGCAGCTTTCGAGCCGTGCATGCCTAACATGCCTAAATAGCCCGACGTGTTTTTTTCTACGGCACCCAAACCTTTTAGCGTTGCCACGGAGGGGACGCCTGTTGTCTCAATAAACTCACGCAGTTGAGTCACAGCTTTCGCCATACCTACTCCACCACCCACATACAGCATTGGCTTATTGGCTTGCTTGAGCAAAGTCAATGCAGCATCCAATTTGCTGGCCTCTGCTTCTGGCTGAGGGTACTTCTGCTGATTGGGAGTGGAGTATTCAAGCATTGCAATTTGAATATCCTTAGGAATATCCACCAGCACAGGGCCCGGACGCCCAGAAGCTGCTATTTCAAATGCCTTAAACAGAGTCGGAACCAGCTGTTCTATCTCTGTGACCATAAAACTGTGCTTAGTACAAGACAGAGACATACCCAGAACGTCTACCTCTTGGAAAGCATCGGTGCCAATCACCGCGGTAGAAACTTGGCCCGTGATGGCAACCACTGGAACCGAATCAAGCAAGGCGTCGGCCAATGAGGTCACCAGATTGGTAGCGCCAGGACCTGATGTCGCAAAACACACTCCAGTCTTGCCTGTAGCCCGAGCAAAACCAAGGGCTGCAAATGCAGCACCCTGCTCATGACGACTCAATAAATGTTCGACTGGTGCACCATAAAGCGCATCATATATCGGCATAATAGCGCCGCCTGGGTAGCCAAAAACATTCGTCACCCCATGGTCGACTAGCACCTTGATCACGGCATCGGCACCGCGCATCATAGATCGACTCTGTGCCTGTTCCGTCTTAGAACTCGCTTGCTGTGATTGCCCTTGTTCCATCTGTATCTCTCACTCTCAGCCGAACCTTAGCGGTCCAATATGTGTAGGGTAAAGCCATTTACATCTTTCTTAGTCGGGCTTTAAACGAAAAAACCCCCGGTCCTTACGGAGCGGGGGTTAGTGGCAATCTGTACCTAAATTAGGTTAGTCGATGCGCCATGCCCCCCGCTGTGATCTAATAATCACCATGGTAATAATCTCAATAATGAGTAGGGCGGCCTGATTTGACATGCTTTGACGGTTTCCTAATTAGTTTGCTTAAATTCGATGTCTTGTCGATTTAACGCCAAGAGACCATTAATCAATACCACAAAGCCAACAGAAAACACAACAAAAACCTTTCTACCGAGAAGAAACCCTTGCTTTCATTATTCAAATAAGTGGTCCTTTGAATGATTCGGTTAGCCTAGCCTCAATCTTGAAGTTATCTTTTACTTCTCTTCGACAATTTGCTGCATAGCGGTCATATGACCACGTAGCTCTGCGCCAATTTTTTCCACAGCAGTGTCACGAATAGCTGCGTTAACTTCAATTAATCTTTGATTATCCACACCATTACTGCTGTCGTTTAAGCCATGACCCAAGCACTCAGAAGACATGTTTTGTACATATTCACGTAGCATAGGTATGGCGGCGTGATTAAACAAGTAACAACCATATTCTGCCGTATCTGAGATAACCACGTTCATTTCATAAAGACGTTTACGAGCAATGGTGTTGGCGATTAGCGGCGTTTCATGCAACGATTCATAGTAAGCTGACTCTTGAATGATACCCGCAGAAACCATAGTATCGAATGCAAGCTCGACACCTGCCTTAATCATGGCCACAAGGAATATTCCCTTATCGAAATAAGTCTGCTCATCGATATCTTCATCGCTAACAGGAGAGTTTTCGAAGGCAGTCTCACCAGTTTCGGCACGCCATTTTAGCAAGTTTGCATCATCGTTAGCCCAATCGACCATCATGGTGCGAGAAAACTCACCACCTATGATGTCATCCATGTGCTTCTCGAATAGAGGGGCAAGAATACCTTTTAGCTCTTCTGCTATTTCAAAGGCTTTTATCTTAGCGGGATTAGATAAACGATCCATCATGTTGGTAATACCACCATGCTTCAGCGCTTCTGTGGTTGTCTCCCAACCTTGTTGGATAAGTTTTGCGGCATAACCTGGCTCGACACCATCGCTAACCATCTTCTCGTAACCTAAGATAGCGCCAGTTTGTAGCATGCCACAAAGAATGGTTTGCTCACCCATAAGATCAGACTTAACTTCAGCGATAAATGATGAGTGAAGCACACCCGCACGATCACCACCCGTTGCACTGGCATAAGCCTTAGCAATGTCAAAACCTTGACCTTTAGGGTCATTCTCTGGGTGAACTGCTATCAGAGTTGGTACGCCAAATCCACGCTTATATTCTTCACGTACTTCTGTACCCGGACACTTAGGTGCAACCATGATGACGGTGATATCTTCACGAACCTGCATCCCTTCTTCAACGATATTAAAGCCGTGAGAATAAGACAGTGTAGCGCCTTGCTTCATCAGCGGCATTATAGTATTCACGGCGTTCGTGTGCTGTTTATCAGGAGTCAGGTTAAGTACAAGATCGGCATTAGGAATAAGCTCTTCGATAGTCCCTACGCGGAAACCATTTCCTGTCGCCTTTTGATATGAAGCACGCTTCTCTTCGATCGCCTCGGCGCGAAGTGCATAAGCGATATTCAAACCAGAGTCACGCATATTCAAGCCTTGGTTAAGGCCTTGTGCTCCACAACCCAGAATGACAATATTCCAATCTTTAATGAAGTCACAGCCTTCACTAAACTCATTACGATCCATAAAGCGGCACTGAGCCAGCTGTTCTAATTGTTGACGCAAATTCAGAGAGTTAAAATAGTTAGCCATCTGATATACCACCTTCTGTATCGAATTTAGGAAAGTTATTTCATACGCTTAGATTAAAGTGCACGAAAACATTGATTGCAATTACTATAACTCATGATTGTAATTGCTTAAAATGATATATTAGCAATACTACATTGCATTAACTGCAATACTAGGTAATTTACTCCTACGGATTATGTTGAGACAGAAATGGACATAAAAACGATCAAACTTTACCTGCACTTATCAGAAAGCCTGCACTTTTCCAAAACGGCTCAGGCTATGCACGTCAGTCCTTCGACATTGAGCCGAGTGATGCAAAGGTTAGAAGACGAGGTAGGTGCTAAGCTGTTTCAGCGTAATAATCGCAGTGTGTCTTTGACCAGTGCCGGCGTTGAGTACCGCCATTTCGCCGAGCATACCTTAGATAACTGGACCAAACTCAAGACCAAGATAGACCCTAAGCAAGATTTACTCAGAGGAAAACTAAACCTATTTTGCTCGGTAACAGCGGCCTATAGCCACTTACCGGGGCTACTCGATAGCTTTAGACGTGAGCATCCACTTGTTGAAATCACATTAACAACCGGTGATGCTGCTAACGCGGTCAGCGAAGTCAAAAATAACCGAGTCGATATCGCCATTGCGGCTCTTCCGGATCCTTTCCCAGATAATTTACACTTTGTAAAAATAGATGACATCCCTTTAGTGATCATAGCCCCAACCTACCGCTGTCAGGTTCAAGAATTATTAACCGAGTCCTATATTCCCTGGGATCGTCTGCCCTTTATCGTACCTGAACATGGGCCCGGCCGACGTCGTGCCGATAATTGGTTTAAGCAATTGGGACTCATCCCCAATATCTATGCACAGGTCTCAGGGCAAGAAGCCATCGCTTCTATGGTTGCACTGGGCTGTGGCGTCAGTATTATCCCTGAAGTGGTGATCATAAATAGTCCGGTACGAGATAGAATTCAGATCATTGCCACCCCCATCAATATTCCACCATTTGAGTTAGGCTGCTGTTGCAGAAATAATAAATTAGACGAGCCTTTAATCGCGGCCTTTCTGAAAGTAATATAACAAACCTTTCAGTAAGCTAAATCTACAAAGCACTGTGGAATTGATTACAATCATTTTTGAACTCTATGTGGATATTTATCGATCATACAGAAGAGCACTGACCTCACAAACTCAAAAACTGATTAGCAGTCGGAGTCGAATAGAGTTTGTACCATGGTTTCTGCTGGACACATCGATTCAGGGGTACCGACAACTTTAGCGGGTACGCCAACCACTGTGGTGTGAGGGGCCACATCGCTAAGTACCACTGAACCAGCGCCAATCTTAGCGCCTTCACCTACCTCGATATTACCCAATACTTTAGCGCCTGCGCCGATCATAACACCCGCACGGATCTTAGGATGACGATCTCCCTGTTGATTGCCCGTGCCACCCAGAGTCACTCCTTGTAGCAGAGACACATTATTCTCGATAACCGCAGTTTCACCGATGACAATACCCGTAGCATGGTCAAACATGATACCTGTGCCCATCTTACAAGCAGGATGAATATCGACCCCAAACACTTCCGAGTTACGACTTTGAATAAACTGGGCTAATTCAATTCGTCCCTGGATCCAAAGGCAATTAGCCAAACGGTGCACTTGAATTGCCTGAAAGCCCTTGAGGTTCAATATGACAGTCAGATAACTCACGATTGCCGGATCACGCTCTTTCACCGCCTTAATATCTGTGGCCACATTGGTCAGCATCTGATCGCAATGGATAAAGGCTTTATCGAACAGCTCACGAAAAGTACAAGGTGAAACAACGCCATCTGAAAGTTTATTAGCAACGATGAAGCTGAGTGCCGATCCCAGACATTCATGATTAAGTATCGATGAATAAACATGACTAGCAAGTAAAGGCTCCTTACGAACCAAGGCTTCGGCTTCATCCCTTAGTTGTTCCCAAACTTCATAACGCATATGATGTAAACTCTTTAATAATGGACAGAAAATATATAAAAATGATATATCGGTGAAAATACAGGAGTGTAAAGTCTAACCTAATCTATAATTAAAACATCAAACTATCAGAGTAAATTGCTATATGGCATAACAAACTGAAGCGAGTTGCCTAAAACATCAGACCTTTGGAAAGCTAGCATTAACTGATGTAGCGCAATTGCCAACCGGCCTGTGCTCCCCCAGAAAAAACAGGCGCTAATTGTAAATTTTATCCTTCTTCATAGGTTCACATCCAAGTTAACCTGAGCCGGAAAATCATCAGGTTCACTATCTTGGCCCTGACTCACTAGCGCATTTTTAGCAAGGATATTTTCAGAATATCCTTGGATATAATCGGCTAATACTTGAGGCTGAGATACATGCATATCGATGACCCTGACTCGTTCAGAAAGTTGACCTAGGCCGCCAAAATAGGTCTGTTCCTCAATAAAACTAAATTTGATATTACTATTATCACCATAGCCGAAATGCAGTCCTTCCTTATCATCCCTTCTTGAATAACGGCCCACTTCTACACTTGCTATATCCTCAATTCTTATCGATATAAAGCCCCAGACACTATTGTTGATAACCAGTTTACCTTGATGCTCATAGATAGAAAAATGACGGGAGATCCTATAATTGGCTGCAAGCATAATGACACCATAACCAGTAATACTAGACACAATAATAGCCACTAGTTCACTCCAGGGAAAGATAATCACATAAGCTAAAGCGGCCATAATAAGGGTCCCAAGAGTCATCATCAACCAATGCCATCTATTTGCAGAACGTAGTTTCAAATCGGTGATAGCACTGACATGTTTACGTGATAAACGAGGAATGGCGTAATACCAGCTTGCAGGCTCCGATGCCAAGACTAATGCCAGAGAACGCTTCTTATCCTCTTTCTCTTGAAAAGTATCCAAGATATGTACACGGGGATCACCAGATAAGTTACGGGCCTGCCACAGAGCCTTAATAATACTCACCACCAAAAATAGCTCAATAATTAGTAATAGGGCTATTATTGGATAACGCATCCAAGCGATAAACTCGAAATAACTGGCTATTTCAGCCGGAAAACTAAGCCTTGCCATCAAACTACTCAAACTCAATATCAGCAACATCTTCCACACTTTCTGCTCACCCACCTTAATGATGCAATACCAATAGATAACAGGCAGCATGAAAAAGTAGAGCGTTGAAAAGGCCAATACATAGAGATGACTGTTTGTCCCAGCAAGACTTTCAGGAAGTAACTGAAAACCCAATGTATAACAAATAATGGCACTGACAATAAAAATCAGCCTGAACTTTATGCTACGTCTCATAGTCGTGCCACTCAACGAACAGAAGTCATCATCTTACATGATATCTGCTGACTAGGAAGGCATTATAAATGGGATGATACATTCAGCCACACAGGATAGCGTAGATTAAATTACGAGTATTAAATTAGCACCGCTGGCACTTGTTCCTGCTGGCTAGTGGATTTTATGCGTTCAATTTTAATGATACAAGGCGCCTTGAGTTTATATGTGCGTTGTTTAAACTCATATTCACTCTCAAACCAATGAATATAGAGGCGCAGTTTCACATTATCATTGAAGTGATTATCACTATAAAAATCACGGTAACAGCGAGTGTTTGGCAGGTAGCCTGAGTGATACATTTTTATGACCCTGTCATCCAGACTGATCTCACGATAATCTATACCATGCTTCGCTTTGTAGGGAAAATAATACTCACCATACTGAAACTCGCCATGGATAATTTCTATGTTTTTACCTTGCGTCAACAATCTATCTAGCATCAAGGCATCCAATCGACTATGCACACATAGACTTCCCATTGAGCCAATCACCAGAATAAGCAAAATCCAGGACAAAAGCCCCTGGAACTTGAAATGAGTCAAAATCAACCAAAAGATGATAATCGCTGCGACACCAATAGCCAAAATAAGCTCGAAAATTTGCCACTCTCCCACTTCGAAAGCCGTAGCTGAATAGACCATGAGTCCCTCCGTATAAATAACTAAATCTCTTGCTTCTTTGCAGTAAAAATCACTCTTATCATAAACAAGTGAACGAATATTAACCTAGTATAATAGTAAAATACCAAATAAATAACTGCAAACAAGAGAAAGGTCTAATTTCAATGGTAAAATAGTGCAATGAGATATAATTAAGTGACACATGAAATCACGCATTTTGAGATAGAGTGGGTATAAGTATAGAGAGCAGAGGATAAATCGAAGAAGAAATAACATGACTTTGAGTCATCTAACTCAATGTGATGCTATCAATAAATAATATAATCAGTACCTAAGGCTACAAACAGGGCTAGACCTGCCCAGTTATTATTTAGAAACGCCTTAAAGCAGGGGGCACGCTCCCGAGCATAAATTAGTTTCTGTTGGTAAAGAGCCAAGCCAACAAAAGTGAGCACTCCTAATGCATATACTAGGCCGCGATCTGCCGTCCAACCAACCGTAATAAAACAGGCCAATGCAGCGAATTGAAACAAGCCGATGATCTGCCTGTCATACTTGCCAAACATGATAGCCGTAGACTTAATGCCAACTTTCAGATCATCGTCTCGGTCCACCATGGCATACATAGTGTCATAGGCCACGGTCCAGCACCAGTTGGCGAAAAATAGCCACCAAGCCTCGGTAGGAATACTGCCCGTCTGCGCCGCGTAAGCCATAGGAATAGACCAACTCCATACCACACCGAGAAACATCTGTGGCATGTTAGTAAAGCGTTTAGTAAAGGGGTAGATGACCGTCAATATAATGCCAACAACAGATAACTGGACTACCAGAGGATTAAGCATCAAGACTAGGCCGAAGGCAAACAGTCCCAAGACCGCAAAGAGTAGCAGCGCCTCTTTACTGGAGATCTCACCACTGGCCAAGGGTCGAGACTTAGTTCGGTCTACGTGGGAGTCGAGATCTCTATCGGCATAATCGTTAATGATACAACCACAGGCTCGCATCACAGCAACCCCTAAGATAAAAATCATCAACACCTTGAAATCTGGCACCCCATTAGCCGCTAATATCAATGCCATCAGACACGGCCACAGCAGTAATAAAGTTCCAATTGGCCGATCCATACGGGAAAGACGCATATAAACGTCTAATTTACTCTTTAAAAAACTCATCACTCAGGCTCTCCAAATATCGCTCAGGCCCTTAATTTAACAGTCTAAATCTAACCTCGTTAATAGTCATAATTGAAACTATGACCGACATATTCAAGTATTCAACTGCTTTCTAACAGGTCTCTAGTCGAGCATAGGCAACAACCAACCATTTACTGCCAACATCGTAGAAATTGACTTGCACTCTAGCCTGAGAACCACTGCCCTCGGTATCCGTCACTTTACCTTCACCAAACTTTGGGTGTATTACCCTTTGGCCAACCTTAAAGCCAGAATCATTTACCACAATGCTACGAGTGGGGGAAGTCTTCGCTCTTTTAGGCGTGCTCACCTGAGTCTTAAGACGGATCTCCTCCACGTGTTCAGTTGGGATCTCTTTAATGAAGCGTGATGGTCTGGAGAAGTTTTCCCTACCATAAATTCGACGTGTTTCAGCATAGGTAATATAAAGTTTCTCCATAGCACGAGTCATGCCAACATAACAAAGGCGACGTTCTTCATCGAGTCTATCCCCCTCATCCATGGCCATCTGGCTGGGAAATATTCCCTCTTCGACACCTGACATAAACACCACAGGAAACTCCAAGCCTTTGGCCGAGTGTAAGGTCATCAGTTGCACCGCATCAGTAAATGCATCTGCCTGCCCCTCTCCAGCTTCGAGTGCTGCATGAGAGAGAAAAGCATTAAGCTCACCGATATCTTCTACCTCTTCGGGCATTATAAAGGTACGTGCAGCGGTCACCAGTTCATCGAGGTTTTCCACTCGAGACCGCGCCTTCTCACCTTTCTCTGCCTCATACATAGCTTTGAGACCTGACTTGGCAATAACATGGTCTGTCGTGCGGTGCAGGGTCATCTCCTGGGTATCTTGCTGCATCTCCACAATGAGATCCATGAAGCCACGTACGGCATTCGCCGCGCGACCACTGAGTAAATTCTCTTCAAGGGCCCGTAAGCAAGTTTGCCATAGGGTTAGCTGTTGCTGCCTTGCGGTAGAACGTAAAATATCTAACGTGCGCCCACCAATCCCTCGAGTCGGAGTATTGACCACACGCTCGAAGGCCGCATCATCATCTTTATTGTTAATGAGACGCAGATAACTCATGGCATCTTTGATCTCTTGGCGCTCGAAAAATCTTAGACCTCCATAAATTCGATAGGCTAAGCCCTTGTAAAGCAATGCCTCTTCTAATACTCGAGACTGAGCGTTAGAACGGTATAAAATAGCGCAACGACTGAGATCGCCTCCCATATCATGCCAATCACTGATCCGCCCCACAATAAATCGAGCTTCATCCATTTCATTGAATGCACAGTATATTGAGATAAGCTCACCGTCTTTATCTTCAGTCCACAACTTCTTGCCCAAGCGATCAGGATTATTGGCGATCAATTCATTGGAGGCTTTAAGAATATGACCCGTAGATCGGTAATTTTGTTCCAGACGTATGGTGCTGGCCTTAGGAAAATCCTCGAGAAACTTATGTAAGTTCTCAACTTGAGCGCCACGCCAGCCATAAATTGACTGATCGTCATCGCCGACGATCATCACATTAGCCCCCTCCCCCGCTAACACCCGAATCCAAGCATACTGGATCGCATTTGTGTCTTGGAACTCGTCCACCAAAATATTTTTAAACCTATCTTGGTAATGTTTAAGAACATGGGGCTTGTTGAGCCATAACTCATGGGCACGTAATAGTATTTCGGCAAAATCGACCAAGCCAGACCGGTCGCATGACTCTTGATAAACCTGATAGATCTGTAATAAATTCTGCTCTATAGGAAAGCCACTCACATCGATATGCTTAGGTCTTAACCCTTGATCTTTTTTACCATTGATGTAGCTCTGAGCCTGACGAGGTGGATATTGTTTCTCATCTAAGTTGAGGCTCTTAAGAATACGTTTAATTAAGCGTAACTGATCATCTGAGTCAATGATCTGAAATGTCTGAGGCAAATTAGCATCTTGATAATGAGTTCTAAGCAGGCGATGTGCCAGACCGTGGAAGGTACCTATCCACATACGGCCCATATTACTACCACTGACCTTCTCCACCCGCTCGCGCATTTCTGCCGCAGCTTTATTGGTGAAGGTTACCGCCAAGATTGAATATGGACTCTGCTGTTCGACCTGCATCAGCCAAGCAATTCTATGGGTCAATACCCGAGTCTTGCCGCTGCCAGCCCCCGCCAGTACTAACATGCTGGATTGGGGAGCTCCTACAGCAGCGCGCTGTTCATCATTCAGACCGTCTAGTAAAGAAGATACGTCCATTCTTGCCTCCAAAAAATCGAGGAAGCAGTATAACAGGTGCGAGGGATGAGATCCTAGGTCCTAATAAGTTATAGCGACAAAGCATACCTAGCTATACCCGTTCTACTTCAAAGTGCAAGTTTCAGAGCTGACTAAGGTAGAAAGGGGATAGAAGCTTGTTTTACATCTTTTCAGCTGCCACCACAGATATTTCAACTAACAAGACATCACGGGCCATCTTAGCCTCAACACAAGCACGGGCGGGTGCATACCCTTCGGGAATCCAAGCATCCCATACCGCATTCATCTCGGTAAAATACTGCATATCCTTGATATAAATTGTCGCAGAAAGGACGTGTTTGCTATCACTTCCCGCAAGTTCAAGCAGAGCATCAACTTTTTCCAACATGCTGGATGTTTGCTTGGTGATCCCTTCACTGGCATCCTTACATACCTGACCACATAGATAAATAGTGCCATTATGCTTAACGATGCGACTCATGCGAGAACCCGTTTCTAAACGTTCAATTGCCATTGGAATACCTTGTAAGGAAAGTTCTTTATAGGCTATCTTACCGATAAGAGCTTCAAGTATCGACCATCTTGGCGATGAAGTTAGGCAAAATAGGTATAGAAATCCCACTCTAGAGTGACTAAAGAGCGAGACACTAGGTTCAGCTCTAGCTCTATGAAGAGAAACGTCTGAAAAATAAAGTCAAACTTAGAATGAATAGTATTAGACCTCCTAGAGAACCTCCACCTCCACTATAACCTTGCTTATGCTCGACTTTTGCAATGTTCTCTTCTTTCACTCGAACCTTGAAGCGATCTAATTCATCATCAAGATTAATGATCATATCTTTGACCGCCAAGTCAAAGCCTTCATAGGATTTCTCGGCAATGGTCTCATCTACCCCAACCGCTGTAGAGCGTTGTTCAAGCTTATTTATACCTGGAGCTCTGAACAACATTTTTTGGCTCTTTACATCAAATACTGCAGTATCGACAAATGTCTGCACCGAATTTTCACTGCCTGGAATCACATACATACCAACTATCGTCCAGTACAACAAAGCAGAATTGTTATCATGGGTTTGAGATACTTGGTCGTATGAGATAAGTGCCATTACATCGACATCATGTAACCGAGCAACTTGAGTTAAGGTTTCAAATCCATTGCCACCTTTTAAATAGGTGCTGGGAATCAACTCTATTCGATCAATATAATCATATTGAATAAATGATTTCCTCACCTTATCAAGTAGATCAATTTGATCTCTTTGGCTAATTCCATCTCTGCCCAAGCTCTCTGAGGGAACAAAAGCAATACCTATATTGACGGGGAGACGTAAGGTGGGTATTTCGGGCTTATGTGCTTCACGACTTTGCTTATCTGGATACAAAAAATCCATCAGGCTGCTCGATACAGTTTTGCTTCTAGTATTTTCACTCAAAAATGAACTACAAGAAGTAAGGAAAAATAATCCAAATATAATAAATAAACATCTAATCATAACTATTCCTTTTATAAAAACTGTTCAATCATATACCCATTTTACCTCAAGATGCATGATCTCAGAACCAGATATGAGTCCAACAAAGGCGCACCAGAATCTGGTACGCCTTGTATATAAACTATTAATACAACCTACTAAAATAGCAGGCTAAACTTTAGGCGGTTCTTCCTTGAGACCAATACTGTCCATCCAATAATCGAAATCCATCATATTTCCAGGCAACACAATTTTACTGGCACTATGGCTCAAGCCGTCGAGTTGCTTAAGATATTGAGCACCTAGTTGCATACGCATGACATTCTGCCCTCCTGGAGCGGAGATGACTTGGGCCATACGCTCGATAGACTCGGCGGTAGCGCGCGCAATGGTTAATATTTCCTCACCCTGACCCTCAGCTTCATTGATGAGACGCTGCATTTCACCTTCAGAAAGGTTAATCATCTCAGTCTTAAGCCCCTCAGAACGATTAATTCTACTTTGCTTATCACCCTCACTCGTGGCTAACAAGGCACGGCGTTCACGCTCAGCATTGACCTGCATCTCCATAGCTTTTTTAACCGTATCGGGTGGAGTAATATTTTTAATCTCATAACGATGGACTCGAATTCCCCACATTGCTCCAGCCTGATCTAACACTTCGACCACCTTAGCGCTAATCACATCACGCTCTTCGAAGGTACGATCTAGGGCTAGAGTACCTATGACCGATCGCGTCGTCGTCTGAGCGAGCTGAATAGCTGCGTAACGATAATCAGTGATACCGTAACTGGACTTAACTGGATCTATCACCGAAATATAGATCACCCCATCGACCACAACATTTACTTCATCGCTTGAGAAACACTCCTGAGGAGGGACATCTATGGTTTCCTCTTTTAGCTCATGTATGTAAGTTACCTTATCAACAAAGGGGATCAAGGCATGGAAGCCTGCGTCTAAAGTAGAATGATATTTGCCTAAGCGCTCGACGATATAGGCCGATTTTGTTGGTACCAGACGGATAGATTGAAATAATTTGATAACGAAGACGGCAAAGATAAGTCCCCAAATACCCAACACGATAAGATCTGTATCTATTCCTGCAATCATGAGCGAGCTCCTTTCACTGTATTAGTTTTTGCCGAAGAAGAGCTTACTGCATGTGTCACCTGCTCCATCCCTTCAAAAAAACCTTCCAACTTCGCCATTTCGGCTGGTACAATCGAGACATCGGCCTGATCCAATATTTTACCTAACTGAGTTATAAATTGTTCTTTTAACTGCATATTCATCGCATCATTACCACCATTTACGGCCAATGCCTTCGATAACATCTCCATCCCTTCTGCTTTTGCCTTGGCGATTATACTAATCTGTTGAGCCGTACCCTTAGCCTCGTTGATACGCTTTTGCTTCTGGCCTTCGGAGATATTGATCGCCTCCTGTCGTTCGCCTTCAGATAAATTGATCATCGCCGCTTTTTCGGCCTCCGCTGAGGTGATCTCGGCGCGCTTCCTTCGCTCAGCTTCCATCTGCTTCTCTAATGTGTGAATAACTTGTATTGATGGAGTGATATTCATTATCTCATACCTAAGTACCTTGATCCCCCAAGAGGCGGAAGCTATATCTATCTCGCGCACTATGGACTCATTGAGTTTATCTCTCTCTGAAAAGGTCTGACTCAATTTCAATTTACCTATTTCAGAACGCATGGTTGTCTGGGCTAAGTTAACTGCTGCCAGCCGGTAATTTTCAATACCATAACTGGCAAGCTTGCCATCCATTACCTTAAGATACACAAAGCCGTCGACCTCAAGCTGAGTGTTATCTTTCGAGATGCAACTCTGGGAGGGGACAGCTAGCACTTGTTCACGGATTTCATGCTTATATGCAACCTTATCGAAGAAGGGGACTAGGAAATGAAACCCCGGTTGTAGTACCGCACGAAATTTACCTAAACGCTCGATAACATTCACTTCGCGCATGGGGACGATTAACATTAACTTATACAAAATAAAAAAGATAAACAGCACAAACAGGGTAAACTCAAACATAGATTCCATCCTTACTTATTGATTAATCAGTTTTTAACAAGACCAAGGTTTATTAGGTATATTCTGACTCTTGATAGGGCTCGACAATAAAGGCTATATTATCTCTACAGATAATACGTACTTTCGTCCCAGCAGCTATTTCACTGCCATCACCCAGTGCCGGCCATTCGGTTCCTTGAAATTCGATACGCCCCTGTTTTTGAGCAGGTCCTATTGCCTGCTTAACTAAGGCAACTTGGTTATAGAGATCCAACTCTTCATCGGTGTTAGCCACATACACATCTCCACCGACCAATTTTTGAGTCACTCCTCTAAAGCCTAGTAATAGGACAATAGATGCGATGAACCACAAGGTTAGCGCCTGCACAATTCCATCGACAAACCCGACAGTGAGTGCTCCAGCAACCACTAAACATGCAGCGCCGAGTAAAATAACAATCCCACCTGGGATAATTATTTCTGCCAGCATCAAAATAACACCCAAACTAACCCAGATGATAATAGAATTAGAAAACGCCATATCCCTCTCCCTGTGAAATAAATAGTTTTCATAGAAAACCACTATATCAGTGGATAGCACCTTTCGCGACATAATATGTCATAAAAGATAAGTTAGTTGCAAAATAATAAATACCTAAATGTAATAAACGCCAAAACGCCAATTGGCTGGGATGGCTAAATACCATTTTTAATCATTACTTCTCATCAAGAAACAGTAATATCAAAATTATTTACAAGCTCAAAAAAGCGCCTCTGCCACCTTCTTTATATCTGCATGACTAACTAAACAGGACTAATTTAAACTAAACCATAACGATATGATTTAAAGCAATAATTTCTTTGCTGCGGCAACCACTATCGAAATAGCTTTAACTTCTGTTTTCTTTATCATAGCTTCATCAGGGATCTCCTGCTGAGTACGATTAACGATAACTCCCGCAACGCATGCAGCACGCCAGCCTTGGGAGGAACACATGGTAAAGAGCGTCGATGACTCCATTTCATAGTTTAATACGCCCAAATTTTGCCACTCTTGCATCGAACCTTTAAATTGGCGGGTCACTCGACCAGAGACCGTATCATAACGCTCTTGGCCTGGGTAGAAGGTATCTGAAGAAGCAGTAATACCGATATGAGGCTCCAAACCTATCTCGCGACATGCTGCAACTATAGCTGTAGTACACTCAAAGTTTGCCACGGCAGGAAATTCCATAGGCGCAAAATGTAAACTTGCACCATCCAGACGAACCGATGCTTGAGTTACAATCACATCACCAACATTAACTTGAGGTTGAATTGCGCCTGTAGTGCCTACACGCAAGAAAGTCGTTACACCTAGCTGGGCTAATTCCTCTACAACGATAGAGGTAGAAGGACCACCGATCCCCGTAGAACAAATAACGATGGCTTTGCCATCTATATATGCCAGATAAGTAGTATATTCACGATGGCTTGCTAGAAAAGTCGCCCCCTCCATCAATTCTGCTATGCGCTTAACCCGCTCAGGATCCCCAGGCATTATCGCCAAACTTGCTCCACCTAACATTTTTTTGGTTAAACCTAAATGAAATACATCAGACATAATGAAGACCTTCTCCAATTTTGATTATAAAGTCCTGTTAATTTTGATTTAAACCTAATACCTACGCCGATAAGGTTAACTCAATCACGATTTTTATTAAAACAGGTAAACACTTAATATAAGCCCATGATAAGAATGATTATTTAACATATCCAGCATAAACAGCATAGGTGCCCAGAAAAACAAGCACAACCACGCAGCAAATATGCTTAAATTAACTATTGCGAATATAGTTGATTTAAATCATATTCATCACTAAAAAACTACGCTAATTTAAACTTAAACTTGGAAAAAAACAGTAGAAGGGATATAAACTATGTTTCCAGAATACAGAGAACTAATCACTGAACTTAAGAGTAATGATGCCCATTTTCTAAAAGCATTTAACAAACATAATGAACTAGATCACCTGATAAAAGAACTTGAACAGCATAGTGCCAGTGATTCCAATAATCAAATCCATGAATTGAAAAAGAAAAAACTTCATCTTAAAGAAGAAATATTTTCGATACTAAAGAAAGTCCGCTGAAATCCAGTACAGGGTATAATGTCACTAAGAATGGACGCTAATAGTCCATTCTATTTTTGCAGCAACAATCACCACGAGCCTATGGGGGTTACTCTAATGCTTTGAGCAAGGCTTCACTCGAATCAAAAATGGCTATATCAACAATTTTAAGCTTATTTAATCTGATCAATGTCGCTTTATCTTCCTCACTGGGTAGCACCTTAGTCACATCACCTTCTCTATCCAGTCCCATGGAAAAAGGCAGATCTTTCATTTGAGGAATCGCCACGAATTTAGCAATAAGTGAGGGCATACCACTGATATCTACCACATACACTAAGTTATCTAGACTTTGTTGATTAGCAGCCTGAAGCTTTGTTAGCGCTTCTTTGATGATATCACCACCTTCCATATTACTGCTAAACAGCAGAACCTCAGTAGCAGAAGTTATAGTCACTTCATTTTCAAATTGATCTTGGAGTGTGATTGGCACAACCAGCTCTCCCTCGGTGTAGAATGATGCATGAGCAATGCCTGCAAATAAGGTACAGATGGTAAAAATAAACGCTCTCATGATGTAGTCCCTAAATATTAGTTGTATGAGACACAGGATATCCTATCCTGAACCTTACCACTCTAATCTTAAAGCCAATTCATGATCTTCTTCACGTTGTATTTTACCTTGCAAAAATATGCCACCACATTCCAGCAAATTACTTACAAGATAAATACAAATACCAACAAATTTAGGTAACATGAGTATCCAGAACAGATCTCTGCACTGACTAAAGAGATCTTAACCGCTAGCCCTAAAAACTAAAGACCCCGCTGCCACTCTTGCCTAAGAATAGTCTCATGAGGACGGTGTATTGCAGTTTCAACTTGGGCAATCAGGCTATTTTTATCTTTTCCCAATACCCCTTTAAGCACCAGATAATTCGATGCATGATCTGAACGAAATATGGTTTTATTCAACTCCAAATTCTGTAACAGTGTGCGCATTTCTCTGAATAAGCCCATTTGATCGGGCAGTTGAAAAAGACCATCATAAGCCTTATCCATTTTCTCTGTTCCCAGTGGCAGCGTCACCACTAAAGTCGAAAGGAATTCAGGTTGAGCCGCATTCATCAAGCGAGCCGAATTTATGGCATGCTGATGAGATAATTCAACACCACCGAGTCCATTTAGGATCATCACAGATGACTTAATACCGGCAGTTTTTATCTTATTCAATGCCTCTAAAGAGGACGTATAGGTCTCCCCCTTCTCGATGCGTTTGAGTACTTCATCATCACCACTCTCACAGCCGATATAAAGCAAAGACAAGCCGAGTTCCCTCAATCTAAGCAACTGTTCTGGATTCTTATTTTTCAAGTTTCTTGGCAAGCAATAACTGCTTATTCTTGTGACCTGAGGTAAATGTTGCCTGATCAACAAACAGATCTCTTCTAACCTAGAGAAAGGCAAACTCATGGCATCTCCATCGGCCAGAAAAACACGGCTAACACTCACTCCCTGTTTAGCCACAGCAACTATATCTTCGGCGATTTTATCCAATTTTTGTGCACGAAAGCGTTTCTGTGGTGCCGTATACATGTCGCAAAAACTACACTTATTCCAGCTACAACCATTAGTCACCTGCAAGATAAGTGACTTCCACTCAGATGGGGGGCGAAACACAGGTTCGATATAATTGAGCAAGCTAATCCCTTCTTTATATGTTGAAAAAAACCGTGAAC
>JBAHZX010000044.1:0-15322 GCA_037132815.1 Shewanella sp. | reverse complement strand
CTGCGGTGACTGATGTTTGTTTATGGCACTGACTACATTCATAGACATCACGAGTAGTAAGCTGATAACTATGTTCACAACTGCACCTAGGGCAAATAAAACCAGTAGGCCATCTGATGTGCTTTAGGTGGTTTAAACAATTCATTTCAGAACCAAACTGACGTTGCCATTCAAAAAAACTAGCTTCAGGCGTTTTCATAGTAATTCTCACTTCAAGTCGTGATTTATACTATAAGCATAGACTGAAACGGACTTATCTGCAGAGGCATTATTTTTTATGAGTTTGAAGAGTCGGGTTCCACGTGGAACAAAAAAACCTAAGCAAATATACTTAGGTTGTTTAAAGGTCAACTTTGTTAACAAGTTTTACTTGATGGTAAACCTAAGGTCTTTCGAATATTGTTGCGATACCTTGGCCTAAACCGATACACATGGTCGCTAGACCATATTTTGCATCTTTGCTTTCCATTAAGTTGATAAGCGTTGTAGAGATACGCGTACCGGAACAACCCAATGGATGGCCTAGGGCGATAGCTCCACCGTTGAGGTTAATTTTTTCATCGACAACATCCATCAGACCTAAGTCTTTCACGCATGGCAGAGACTGGGCAGCGAAGGCTTCGTTGAGTTCGATAACATCAAGATCATCGATAGTCAGGCCTGCGCGTTCCAGTGCTTTTCTAGTCGCAGGAACCGGACCATACCCCATGATGGCTGCATCACAACCTGCAACAGCCATTGAAATGATACGTGCACGGATGGGTAAGCCTAAGGCTTTGGCTTTCTCTTCTTCCATAACAAGCATGGCTGAAGCACCATCTGATAGGGCAGAAGATGTGCCTGCTGTTACAGTTCCATTGACAGGGTCGAAAGCAGGTCTAAGTCCTGACAGAGATTCCATCGTCGTTTCGGGACGAATTACTTCATCATGCTCAACCGTGATCAAGGCACCTTTGGCATCATGACCTTCGATTGGGTGGATCTCATTGGCGAAGCGACCTTCGACTGTGGCCGCATGAGCACGTTTATGTGAACGTACTGCAAATTCATCTTGTTGCTCCCGTGTGATGCCGTGCATCTTACCTAACATCTCAGCGGTAAGACCCATCATACCTGATGCCTTAGCGACATTGCTGGCAAGACCTGGGTGGAAGTCGACACCGTGGTTCATAGGCACATGGCCCATGTGCTCGACACCACCAACGATGAACGTATCACCTTGACCTGTCATGATAGCGCGTGCCGCTTGATGTAGGGCATCCATAGATGAACCACATAGGCGGTTAACGGTCACGCCACCAACTTGTTTAGGCAGGCCAGCAAGCAGTGATGCATTACGGGCGATATTGAAGCCTTGTTCTAGAGTCTGTTGCACACAGCCCCAGATCACGTCTTCAATGGTATTAGGATCCAGTTTTGGATTACGCTTAACTAGGGCCTTCATTAATTCAGCAGAGAGTGTCTCTGCACGTACATTTCTAAATACTCCGGCCTTAGAACGGCCCATGGGAGTACGGATGCAATCTACGATAACTGCTTGTTTCATTATTTTATTCCTTCCCACTTATTTAGACTGGTAGTAGCTGCCATTGTTTGCAGCAAGTTCACGCATGGTATCTGTTACTTGATATAGACCACCTAAGTGAGCATATTTATCGGCGAGAGCGACGAAGTTTGCGATGCCCATGGTGTCTATATAGCGGAATACACCACCTCGGAATGGTGGGAAACCTAGACCGTAAACTAGACCCATATCTGCTTCAGCAGGTGAAGCAATAATACCTTCCTCAAGACAACGCACCGTTTCGATGATCATGGGGATCATAGTGCGGGCGATGATTTCATCGGATTCGAATTGCTTAAGCTCACCGAACTCGGCACCTAGCAATTCATAGCTTACTGTATCGACATCTTTCTTCGGCTTGCCACGACGGTCGACTGAGTAAGTATAGAAACCCTTACTATTTTTCTGACCAAAGCGTTCTGCCTCAAACATGATATCGATAGCATCTTTACCATCTTTTGCCATGCGATCAGGGAAGCCTTCAGCCATAACTGCCTGTGCGTGATGACCTGTGTCTAAACCGACAACATCGAGCAAGTATGCAGGGCCCATTGGCCAACCAAACTGCTTCTCCATTACTTTATCAATAGCGGCGAAATCACCACCATCGGCAAGTAGGCCACTAAAACCTGCAAAGTAAGGGAATAGGACACGGTTAACAAAGAAACCCGGACAATCATTAACTACGATAGGAGTCTTACCCATCTTACTCGCGTAAGCAACTACAGTCGCGATAGTCTCTTCTGAGCTGTTTTCACCACGAATAATTTCAACCAACGGCATTTTATGGACAGGGTTGAAGAAGTGCATGCCACAGAAACGCTCAGGCTTTTTGAGGGCTTTAGCCAGCAGGTTAATCGAGATGGTAGATGTATTAGAGGTGATAATGGCGTCGTCGGCAACGTGCTGCTCAACCTCGGCCAGTACCATAGATTTTACCTTAGGATGTTCGACAACGGCTTCGACGACAACGTCGACATTTTTAACTGGGGTGTAGTCTAAAGTGGCTGTGATGTTGTTAAGCACTTTAGCCATCTTTTCTGGCGTAGAGCGCCCACGTTTAATCTGTGCAGTGAGAAGCTTAGAGGCCTCTCCCATACCTAGGTTCAGAGCTGGCTGTGCAATATCTTTCATGACAATAGGAGTGCCTTTACTGGCGCTCTGGTAGGCTATACCGCCACCCATAATACCAGCACCTAGTACAGCCGCTGTGTCGACTTTCTTAGCCAGTTTACCAGCCTTTTTAGCCTTGCCTTTAACGAGCTGGTCATTGAGGAAGATACCGATTAATGCTTGGGCTACGTCTGTCTTGGCGAGTTTAACAAAAGCCTGATGTTCTATCTTAAGGGCTTCATCTCGCTTAAGGTTTGCGGCTTGTTCTATTATGCTGATGGCTGCCATAGGTGCAGGGTAATGTTTGCCCGCGACCTTAAATACCATACCTTTCGCCGTTGCGAATGACATCATAGCTTCTAGCTTAGGAAGGGTAAGTGGCGCCTGCTTGCGAGCACGACGACTCTGCCAATCAAGTTTTTCTGCAATGGCATCCTTCAGCATCTGAATCGCTGCAGTTTGTAAGTTTTCTGGTGCAACGATAGCGTCGATAGCACCAACTTTAAGTGCCGCTTCTGGACGTTGGTCTTTACCGCTAGTGATCCACTCAAGGGCATTATCTGTACCAATTAGACGTGGAAGGCGAACCGTTCCACCAAAACCAGGAACGAGTCCTAGCTTCGACTCTGGTAATCCTACTCTGGCAGTAGTATCGGCAATGCGGAAATCGGTTGCTAGTACGGTTTCGAAACCGCCACCAAGTGCAAAACCGTTGATGGCCGAAATAGTCGGAAAGGGAAGATCTTCTAATTTATTAAACACGACATTAGCTTCTGCTATCCAAGGGAGTAGCACGCTATCATCTTGGGAGAACAAGCCTAAGAATTCAGTAATGTCAGCGCCAACGATGAAGGCACCTTTACCTGAAGTCAGGGTTAAAGCTTGGATGTTTGAATTTTGCTTGATTGCATCTAGTGCAGCGTTAAGAGAGTTAATTGTTTCTTTGTCTAACTTGTTGACTGAACCCGGCGCGTTAAAGCATAGCCGAGCGATATTATCTTCAAGTAACTCAACTTGAATCGTAGGACTTTGGTAGATCATTGTTTGCTTCCTTTTGCGTGATACCGTCTTTTAAGTTTTTAACTTGGACTTATTTTTTTAATCTCAGCGCAGGTCATCATCTGACCAGTTGCTACTCAGTGTGCGATGAATTTGAACAAATTACAACACCCAATTTAAACGCTTGTTTAATCATGGCTTTGATGGTGGTATTTTTAAGCTTCATGTTAGACTGTTTTAAGATGCGCAACAGGAATAAAGAGTCTAGTTTATTGGTGCTAGAAAGTGGGCCAGATATGAATATCTAATCTGGTAATAAAAAATAACTAACAACGGGAAGTCACTCATGGATAAGCTCGCTAGCCTTTATCTTGCTCATATTACAGAACTGAACCGTCGTGTGGCAGACATAGTTATCAGAGAGGATTTATCTGGCCTAGTGATTCATTCTGGTCAATCTCACCGCCAGTTTTTAGATGACATGGATTACCCTTTTAAGGTTAATCCACACTTTAAAGCGTGGTTACCTATTTTAGATAATCCGCATTGTTGGTTACTAGTCAATGGTCGGGATAAGCCGCAATTGATCTTCTTTCGGCCGGTAGATTTCTGGCACAAGGTTGCTGATGTTCCCAATACATTTTGGAGCGAACATGTGGAAATTAAATTGTTGACCAAAGTTGATAAGGTCACCGAGTTACTGCCAAAAGATATCGGCAATTGGGCCTATATCGGTGAGCATTTAGATGTTGCCGAGGTGCTTGGATTTAAGACTCGAAACCCAGATGCGGTGATGAGTTACCTTCACTATCATAGAGCAACCAAGACCCAATATGAGCTGGAGTGTATGCGCCGCTCTAATGAGATAGCGGTGCATGGTCATATAGCAGCTAGAAAATCCTTCTATAATGGCGGCAGTGAATTTGAGATCCAGCAGGAATATCTGATCGCTTCTTGCCAGGGAGAGAACGAAGTTCCCTACGGCAATATTATAGCGCTTAACCAGAATGCTTCGATTTTGCATTATACTAAGCTGGAACATGCGAGTCCTCATCCGAGAAAATCCTTTCTTATTGATGCAGGAGCAAATTTTTCTGGTTATGCATCGGATATTACTCGCACCTATTCTTTCGAGAAAAATATCTTCAGTGAGTTAATCGAGGCGATGAATAAGGCACAGATTGAGCTTGTAGATTTGATGAGGCCGGGAGTCAAGTATGTTGATTTGCATATTGAGACCCATAGAAAAATTGCCCAGATCATGTTGGATTTTAATATAGCCAGTGGTGATGTCGAGAGCCTGGTCGAGCAAGGGATCACCAGTGTGTTTTTTCCTCATGGGTTAGGGCATATGCTTGGATTACAAGTTCATGATATGGGCGGTTATCTCCATGATGAACGTGGTGCTCATATTGCTGCACCGGATATGTATCCCTTCCTGCGCTGCACCCGTACCTTAGCTGTAAACCAAGTGCTGACTATAGAGCCAGGGATTTACATTATTGACTCTTTACTCGAAGAATTGAAGCAAGATAAACGTCAGGCACAGATCAACTGGGACACCATAGATGTGTTGCGTCCATTTGGCGGTATTCGTATTGAAGATAATGTTATTGTTCATGCAGATAGAAATGAAAATATGACTCGAAATTGTGGCTTAGATTAATTGATCAGCTGCGTGGTGTTATTTCTTGTATAGCAGCAACTTGAATTTGTTGGTTTATAGGTAACCTATTATTTATGTTTATTTTATGACTGAAGGTACTCGTATTGAGTGATAGTTATCAGATCCCATCTGTCGACTTAGTCGTAGAAGAGGAGATAAAGCATAGCCGCTTTATCTCTTTTCTTTTTCACTGCCAGTCTGCTGATGACTTAAAGTGTGCACTTACTAACCTTAAAGGTGAGTATTCAGGGGCTAATCACTATTGCTATGCGTTCGTGAAAGCGGCACCGGGTAACAGTATGGCTATTGGTTGCAGTGATGATGGGGAGCCGACTGGAAGTGCGGGGCGTCCTATGTTAGCCACTTTAGTTGGTTCAAATGTGGGTGAGATCGGTGCCATAGTGGTGCGTTACTTTGGCGGTACTAAGCTTGGAGTCGGTGGTTTGGTCAGGGCTTATAGTTCAGGAGTTAGGCAAGGGCTAATTCAGTTACAAACTGAACTTAAACAGATCCGTTATCCGGGTGTATTGGAATGTAACTATGGCCAACTTCAGGATGTAGAGTATCTGCTTAAGCAATGTGATGGGGTGATATCGGACAGATCATTTACCAACAAAGTGCAGGTGGCCTTTGAGCTTCCTAAGCGATATCAAGACAAATTCAGTACAGACTTATCCACCATGAGTCAGGGAAAGCTCAAAGCAAACTTTGAGCTGGAGTGACTCTCACTTAAGAGGTTTATACCAAAAGGTATTAATGATGAGCGAGCACGATGATTTGTCCCTGTGCTGAGTTATCGAAATGTGCGAAAATAACAAAATGTGCGTTTTTACTCGCTCTTATTTTTTGGAAAGTGAGTTTCGCTAATGGATAATAGATAGGCATAGATGCAATATAGAACGATAATAAGAATAACAGGTTTGCTTATGGGCTTGTTTTCCCTATCTCTGCTTCCACCAGCTTTGGTGGCGGTGATTTATAAGGATGGGGGAGGAACTGCATTTATTCAGGCATTTGTGTTGAGCCTATTTATCGGCTTTATACTCTGGTATCCCAATCGCAGTCATAAGAAAGATCTACGCACTCGTGAAGGCTTTCTGCTGGTGGTGCTTTTTTGGGGAGTGTTAGGTTCTATCGGTGCGGTGCCCTTTATTTTTTCCAGCCAGCCGGATTTATCCATTACAGATAGCTTCTTCGAATCTTTCTCGGCTTTAACCACCACAGGTGCCACTGTGATTGTGGGCTTAGATTACTTGCCCAAATCCATACTCTTTTATCGGCATTTACTGCAATGGCTGGGAGGCATGGGGATCATTGTCTTGGCTGTGGCTATTCTGCCTGTGCTCGGTATCGGGGGAATGCAGTTATATCGTGCCGAGATCCCCGGACCGGTGAAAGACAGTAAGATGACCCCAAGGATCGCCGAGACTGCTAAAGCTTTATGGTATATTTACTTTTTACTGACTGTCGCCTGTGCCTTATGTTATTGGATTGCGGGAATGAATGTCTTCGATGCTATTTGTCATTCTTTTTCGACTATCGCTATCGGCGGTTTTTCTACCTATGATGCCAGTATCGGCCATTTCGATAGCACGGCAATTAACATGGTTTGTGTGTTTTTTTTGTTGATCGCCGCGCTCAATTTTAGCCTTCATTTTGCCGCCTTTACCCGTCGTGGAATCAACCTCAGGGTTTATTTTAGGGATACTGAGTTTAAGGTGCTAATTATAGTACAGCTCGTATTGACGGGGATCTGCTTCGCGACTCTATATCACTCTGGGATCTATGACTCTGCAGAAGAAACTTTTGATTATGCTCTGTTTCAAGCGGTGTCAATTTCGACCACAGCAGGGTTCGGCACAGAGAGCTTCCACATGTGGCCGTTGTTTTTGCCTATGTTGCTCATCTTTTCGAGCTTTATCGGTGGCTGTGGAGGTTCTACTGCTGGCGGTATCAAGGTGATACGGATGATCTTGTTACTCAAGCAGGGTTCGCGTGAGCTTAAACGACTGGTACATCCTAGAGGTTTATTTTCAATTAGAATAGGAAATAAAGCACTGCCCGAACGTGTTATCGACGCAGTTTGGGGGTTTTTCTCGGCTTATGCTCTGGTCTTTGTCATCTGTATCTTGGCATTGATGGCGATGGGGATGGACAGTATTACCGCCTTTAGTGCTACTGCGGCCTGTTTGAATAACTTGGGCCCAGGTTTAGGCGAAGTGGCAAGTAATTACGCTAGCATCAATGATGGCGCTAAATGGATACTCTTGCTGGCGATGTTATTTGGTCGGCTCGAAGTTTTCACGCTCCTGGTCTTATTTACACCTACTTTTTGGCGAAATTAAGGTTAAATTAAACCTTAATCGTATTGTTAGCAGTATTTTTATTTAGATAAGTACGGTTTGTATAGAAAGCATCACATGAGTGCTTGCTGGTATTTCTATTTTTATTATTCAGGACATCTGATGAGCAATACGTTAATTATCTATTCTACCTTCGATGGTCAAACCAAAGCAATCTGTGAGCTGGTGCGAGAGATCGGTGAAAGTTCAGGTGATAGTGTCAATTTGGTTTCTTTGGAAGAGGCTCAAACTTTAAACCTTTCTCACTTTGATAAAATTTTGATTGGTGCCAGTATTCGTTACGGTAAGCACAGGCCTGAACTGTATCTGTATATCAACCGCCACCAAGCCATACTCAATAGCAAAAATAATGCTTTTTTTACCGTGAATGTGGTTGCTAGGAAACCTGAGAAGAACACTCCTGAAACTAACCCTTATATGAAAAAGTTTCTATCGCTTTCTTTATGGAAACCACAACAGTTAGGTGTTTTCGCCGGGAAGATTGATTACCCTAAGTACCGT
Source organism: Shewanella sp. (assembly GCA_037132815.1). Taxonomy (GTDB): domain Bacteria; phylum Pseudomonadota; class Gammaproteobacteria; order Enterobacterales; family Shewanellaceae; genus Shewanella. Next base: position 7,116 of record JBAHZX010000044.1, on the reverse strand, counting down.
TTCTTCGATAAGACTATGATCCGTTTCATCATGTGGATGACGAAAGGACCAACGGATACCAAGGGGACTTATGAGTTTACTGATTGGCAACAAGTTGAAGAGTTTGCTAAAGCGTTCATTGATACCCCCGTTCTACCTCAAGATGCATAATTTCAGTATAAATCATTTTTAACCCACCCTATGTGGGCGCCTGAGAAAATCCACTTCTGTGTTCATTGTTTTAATAAGGGAATCGGCATTATTTTAACAATACACCTTGAATTGGATTCGTTCAGTCTACTCTGAAACCTGTACTTTGAAGTAGAATGGGTATAGATCTCAATTCTGACTTCTATTTATATGAGCTAGCGCTAATTTGTGATCAATTCTTGTGTTTATAAAGTGGCTTACTGTAACAATAAACGCTGAAAATCGTTTTGAATGGGGCATGTTGATGAAGTCAGTACTCGTACTTTACTACTCTAGAGGTGGTCATACCGCCAAAATTAGCCGTGCCATTGCGGAGCAAATTGAAAGCTGTGGTAATAAATCCACAGTGATGCATATCAATGAGGTGACCAAGAATGGTCTAGATTGGTCACAATATGACTGTGTTGCTTTAGGTGCCTGTGTGCTTTACGGCAGCTATGATAAATCAGTATTTTCTTTTACTACTGTGCATCAGGCAGCCTTAGAGAGTATGCCCAGTAGTTTCTATAGCGTTAACGTAGTCGCTCGCAAGCCAGAGAAGCGCATTCCAGAGAATAACAAATATTTGCAGAAGTTTATTGAGCTTTCTTCCTGGAAGCCTAAAGACGTTAAAGTGATAGCCGGTAAGGTCGACTATCCTTCATGGCGCTGGTGGGACAGGCTTGCTATTCAGATGATCATGAAAATGACAGACGGCCCCACAGACCCCAAATCAGTCATAGATTATACCGACTGGGATGATGTTAAAGTTTATGCTGATCATTTGGTTAGTTTGGCGAAATAACGTTTAGCTTTGGCTGCTTTGTTCTTGAGTCGTAGTTTGAAGGTCGCCCCTTCATTGTAACTTAACGCCTGTCCGGCGAGAATTGTGCAGATGCTTCAGCGAACCGCCGCAAGCACTTCCTTGTGGGCTCTGCCAAAATATCCTTGTTTTGGAAGCTCGCAGCCGTATCTACACCTGGTTATTTTAGCTTTATTACTAGGCTTCGTAACCCGTTCTGCCACTTTACCTATTAGTGAGAGAAATTAGGCTGCTGGAGAACAATCGAAATAGCCTTATATTTTCTAATCAAGTGGGCACTTAGCTCTGACTTTAAAGTAATAAATAGAGTTAATGGCTCTGTCTCTACCAATTTTACTAAATTAGCAAAGACACTGACTCACTTCTGTCTAGAAACGTGTTACTAGCCAGTAAAGCTGAAATCGAAGAAGCAAATACTCAGGTGTGAACGCGGCTGTGACCTTCGACAGCAAGGCGAGGTAAACTATTCGAGCGAGAGATCTGGCAAAGCCATAAGCTCATGAACGAGAAGTATGGAAGCTGAACTGGCTGTTAAACACGGACGTTGTTTGCTGTCAAAGAGGCTGGAGCCTTTCCGTTTATAGAGAGCGCGGTGTCACAGAAGTGTTTGCACTTAAGGTTGTTCACTCACATCCATGTGATCACGACATTGGTGCATCCTTGCACGGCACCAGCTGCAAGCAATAAATACCAATGAAGCTCTGGTTTTCAATAAACTCACCAAATATCAAACCTGCTAAATGAATCCAATTCAAACTCGAGCCAAATACTTCAAACTAGTATTTCCAAAAGCCTGGGTGAAATAGCACCGCAACTGTCAGTATCTCCAAGCGTCCCAATAACATACCGATTGCCAGTGCCCACTTGGCCACATCGGGTAGTGATGAGAAATTACCTGCTGGGCCGATAATATTGCCCAATCCTGGACCTACATTCGTCACCGCTGTTATGGCACCAGTGAAGCTGGTGGTGGGGTCTAACCCAGTCATGACCAATATGACTGAAAGTGCAATAATTACGAACATGAATAGCAAGATAAAGGTCACTAAGGATCGGACGATATCTTCACCTATGGGGCGATTGTTATAACGCTCTTTGAAGAGTCCGTTAGGGTGGAACTGTTGCTTGAGTTGTTCGCGCATGATAGCGATGGCTATCTGAAAACGGAAGATTTTTATGCCTCCAGAGGTTGAGCCAGAGCAGCTACCTGCGAACATTAAAAATAGAAAGGTTACATTGGCAAGCGCGCCCCAAGCGGTGTAATCGGTTAACCCATAACCCGTAGTTGTGACAACCGAGACTACGTTAAAACTGGCGAGGCGTATGGCATCTATGAGTGGCATCTCGTGGTCATTCCAGAGCCAGAGTGCTAAACAAGATGACACCGTAAAGATGAATAGTAGAAAGCCTTTAACCTGAGCATCGTTCCAAACCAGTAAAGATCTTTGCTGAATACTGTTGACGAACATCAACATTGGTAAGCCTCCGGCAGTCATAAAGATAATGCCGACCCAATGGGCATTACTGGAAAAGGCTGACATCGAATTATCGGAAGTGGAGTAACCGCCGGTGGAGAGAGTCGTCATGGCATGGTTGATCGCCTGGAACCAGCTCATACCTGCCATATAGTAAGCGAATCCACAAATTACCGTGAGTAAGAGATAGATATAGAAAAGGTTCTTGGCTATGTCTTGGGTACGGGGCATTGCTTTATCACTCCAGTCTGAAGATTCGGTTCTAAAGAGCCGCATACCACCAACATTGAGAAAGGGGAGTACTGCCACTGCCATCACGATAAAGCCAATACCCCCCAGCCACTGTAATAGTGAACGCCAGATCAATATACTGTGATCCATACTGTCTAAATCAGATAAGACTGTTGAGCCTGTGGTGGTTATTCCTGACATGGTTTCGAAGAAGGCGTCGGTATAGTTTATTCCTTGATAGAGGGAGAAGGGCATTGCTGCGAAAATGCTAACTATCAACCAGGTCAGGCTGGTCAATAGGAACATGTCGCGAATATTAAGATTGAGCTGCTTATTTTTACCCTGATGTATGCAAGCAGTGGCTACCGTAGCAGTGATCAAAGATGAGATCATGAAGGCACCAGCGGTTTCTTCACTATAGATGAGTGCAAAGATTATAGGGATAAGCATAAATACAGTCAGGGTCGACAGAAATATGCCTAAAATGAACAGCAGAGGCCTAAAGTTCAGCATAACTCAATCCCTTGAAAAAATGAAAGGTCGATCTCTGCCATTTACAGTAAAACCGAGCTAAAAGCAAAACCTCGAGTTAAACGTGTCTGATGGGAGATATTAAAAGAAGAAAGCACTCGGTTGGAAGAGTTTCTCTACTTCACCGATAAACTTCTTGTTTACTAAGAAGAGGATGACATGGTCACCTTGTTCTATGACCGTTTTGTCATGAGCCATTAGCACTTCTTCATCCCGCACTATGGCACCGATAGTTGTCCCAGGAGGCAGTTTGATATCACTTATCTTCTTCCCTACTACCTTAGAAGTCTTAGAATCGCCATGTGCTATAGCTTCAATGGCCTCAGCTGCACCACGGCGCAGGGAGTAAACGTTACAGATGTCGCCCTGTCGAATATGGGTTAAGAGTGCGGAAATGGTGGCTTGCTGAGGAGATATGGCGATATCGATATTGGCTTCCTGCACGATGTCCACATAAGCCTCGCGCTGGATCAGTACCATTACTTTCTTAGCCCCCATGCGCTTAGCGAGTAGGGCTGCCATGATGTTGGCTTCATCATCATTGGTGACGGCGATAAACACATCGGTCTGATCGATATGTTCTTCGAGCAGGAGCTCTTGATCTGAGGCGTCTCCACAAAAAACAGTGGTGTTTTCTAATCGCTCAGAAAGCTCCTCGGCACGTTCTTGCCTATGCTCAATTATCTTAACTGAGTGATTGCGTTGTAGTTGTTTGGCGAGCCCCATTCCAATATTACCACCACCGGCAATCATTATATTGCGGTAGGAGTTGTCGAGTTTTTGCATCTCACTCATCACTGCGCGGATATGGCGACTATCGGCAACGAAAAAGACTTCGTCATCGGCTTCGATAATAGTGGTGCCGCGAGGCATAATTGCTCGGCCTTGTCTGAAAATCGCAGCAACTCGGGTATCGATATTAGGCATATGCTCGCGCAGGGTGGCGAGGGCGTTACCCACCAATGGTCCGCCATAATAAGCTTTTACCGCGACCAAGCTGAGACGTCCCTCGGCAAATTCTAGTACCTGTAAGGCGCCAGGGTATTCCACTAAGCGACGAATATAGGCGGTAACTAACTGTTCTGGTGCGATAAGTTCATCAATAATGAAGCCACCCCGGGTTCGCTTATCACTCTGCTTGGTTTCACTGTTGATAAACAACTTATCTTTAAGTGCTAAGTACTGCTCGGAACGTATCCTGGCAATCTTAGTTGGTGTACCAAATAGAGTATAGGCGATCTGACAGGCTGCCATATTACACTCATCGCTGTTGGTCACGGCGATGAGCATATCGGCATCTTCGGCACCAGCTTCCTTAAGTACATCCGGGTGAGCACCATGGCCGAGTACGACTCTAAGATCGTATTTGTCCTGCAATGAACGCAAGCGTGTCTTATCGTAATCGACGATGGTGATGTCATTATTTTCACCGACTAAGTTCTCAGCTAGAGTGCCACCGACCTGACCGGCACCTAAAATGATAATCTTCATGGCCTTGTTTTATCCCTTTACTAGGAGAGCATAATAGAATCCGTCCATATTCTCTGTTCCTGGGGTGATTTGCCAGCCGATATCGTCGAGATTTGGCTGCTCACTGATCGGAACGAGAGTGGCATCATCGGCTCTTTCTAAGAATGAGCCGATCTGTTGTTCATTTTCTTGTGGCAAAATAGAGCAGGTTGCGTACAGGAGTGTGCCACCTGGTTTAAGCCACTGCCAGCAATGATCTAAAATTTTACTCTGTAGTGAGGTTAGCTCATCAATATCAGCTTGTTTTCTTAGCCATTTGATATCCGGATGGCGGCGTATCACGCCTGTTGCTGAACAGGGAGCATCGAGTAAGATACGATCAAACTTACCACCTTGCCACCAAGAATCAATATCGGCAGCATCTCCATGAATTAGCTTAGCTTCGAGTGATAGACGATCTAGGTTTTGTTGCACCCGCTTGAGACGTTTCTCATCTAAATCGACGGCGATTAGTTCAATATCAGCGAGCTCTAATAGATGGCAGGTTTTGCCTCCGGGTGCAGCACAAGCATCGAGTATTCGTTCACCATCTTTAGGTGCCAGTAGCGTGGCAGCCCATTGAGCTGCACTATCCTGAACTGAGGCTGTGCCTTGTTCAAAACCTGGAAGCTGAGCAACATCTCGAGGACTTTCGAGCAAAATGGCATTACTGCTCTTGCCTGCAGAAGCTGGGATCTCTATTTCGGCTAAAATTGTCAGGTATTCATCTCGAGTCTGTGATCGTTGATTATTACGCAGCCACATTGGTGGACGTTGGTGGCTCTGCTCGATAACCTCTTGCCAATTTTCAGAGTAAGCGGCTTTAAGGCGCTTAACAATCCAAGCTGGGGTGTTGAACATTAAGGTATCATTATCAGTTGGTAGAGGCTTTCCCTGACGTTGAATGTTACGTAATACGCCATTGACCACCTTCACTAGGCCTTCAAACTTAAGCTGTCGGCAGGCTTCAGCAGTTTCTGAAATCGCTGCATGGCTGGGGATTCGGGTAAAATAGAGTTGATAGCAACCGATAAGTAGCAGTTGGTGAACGATTCTCTGCTTGCCTTTTAATGGCTTGCTCATGCAGTCGCTGATCAGTTTATCTAATTGAGGCAGATGGCGCATCACACCGTAGCTAAGTTCGGCAAGTAGTGCCTTATCTTTGCTATTCTCTAGGTGTTGCTGTTGTTCGGGAAGAGCAACGGATAATGAGACTCCTTTCTCAAGAACATGAAATGCGACTTTTGCCGCCAGTGCGCGCAAATTCATTCGTTAGCCTCTTTGTTTTTTAAGCGAGTGCCAAGGGTAAACCAATCACCGCGAGAATTAAGAATATCACCGACACTTAGTGACTTCTTACCTGGTAATTGCATGTTTTGTAAGCTTAATACCCCTTCGCCTGTGACTATATCTATGCCGTTCTTGTTGGCACTGATGATAGTGCCTACTGGTGCATCGCTAATAGATCCACTGACTTTAGCCTGTCTTATTTTGATACAGGCATTATGGTGGCTGAAGTGGCTAATAGGCCAAGGGTTAAAGGCGCGTATTTCGCGCCAAAGCTGCAAAGCTGATTTATTCCAATCTAGCTCGGCTTCCTGTTTACTTAGTTTTTTAGCATAGTTAGCCAGAGCTTCATCTTGTTTTTCTGCCTTAAACTCACCCTTTGCCATAGTGGATAATGCTTGAATAAGTGCATTTGGCCCTTGTAGTGCCAACTTGTCATAGAGGCTCGCCGAGGTGTCATCATCTTCTATTGTAAGCCGAGTCTTGAGTAGCATGTCACCAGTATCCAGGCCTTTGTCCATCTGCATTATAGTAATACCCGTTTCCTTATCGCCGGCCCAGAGTGCTCTTTGTATAGGTGCTGCGCCACGCCAGCGGGGAAGAATAGATCCATGGACATTGATACAACCGAGTTTTGGGGTGTCTAAAACCACTTGTGGCAAGATTAAACCGTAGGCGACGACAACCATAAGGTCGGCATTTAAATCGACTAACTCCTGTTGGGCTGCTTCATCACGTAGGGACTTAGGCTGAAAAACAGGAATATAATGTTCGAGAGCCAAGCTCTTTACTGGGCTTGCCTGTAATTTTTTGCCTCTTCCTGCAGGGCGGTCAGGCTGAGAATAGACACCAATAATATTATGTTCTGAGTCTATAAGTGCTTGCAGGTGGCGAGCTGCGAAGTCCGGAGTACCGGCAAATACGATATTTAATGGTTTCAAGTTAAGGCTATCCCTGTTTTTCTTCTAGTCGTGCGGCTTTTTCAAGTTTTTGTTTGATACGCTGACGCTTTAGGGGCGACAAGTAATCGACAAATAATTTACCCTTGAGGTGATCTAGTTCGTGTTGTAAACAAATGGCAAATAAGCCATC
>JBAHZX010000095.1:0-29919 GCA_037132815.1 Shewanella sp. | reverse complement strand
TGGTGATGTGTTTGACGCACTCACTACCGCTAGGCCTTATAAAAAAGCATGGTCGGTTGAAAAAGCTATTACACTTATTAAAGATGAAGCTGGTAGTCATTTTGACCCTCAGTTGGTTAAAGTGTTTCTACGCGTGATGCCAAAAATACTTGAAGTTAAAAATAAATACGCTGAGTTGAGTTAGGTTTTACTTGAAAATATTATTGTGTTGCACTTAGTCTATTGCTATTGATAATAAGTTAAGTGTAGTAGGATTAAATTAAAGTAACAGAGTTGTTTTATTGATTATATTTATTTTTCCCATTTTAATTATTGGTTAATTTATTTTTTGTGAAATTATTTTTCATATTAATTGCATTGATAAATAATGCCAGTTATATTTTTATTAGGTTTGAGTTTTTATCAATATTATTACCGCTGTTATTTTCATAAAATATCACTTGGTCATGCAATGTACTTACATAAAAATATTAAGTCGCAATTTAGTTTATTGATGGTGATATAAAAATAAGGTTTATAATGAAAGGCTTAAATGTAATATCTAAAAACCTGCTGTATGGAATAACCACCATGATGGAAATACATGGGACCCCATGTAAAAAATATGGGGGCGTATATAAAATAAATTGGCGTTAATCTAGCCAGTATAAACTTACTTACCAATGGCGGAGTGCTTGGGTTTGTATGCCTAACTGCACAAAACACAACTTAGATAAAATAAACCTCCTTAAGTTGCGTAAGCCTCACATAGACGAGAGCTTGGGCCGCTTGGTCGTTCATTGGAGCCTAAGTCACAGCAACAACGTTGTGGGAAATGTCATTATGATGCCTAGAACTTCATTGACCCTACCACCATTATTTTTGTAAATCCTTTACACTAGGCTTTCATTGGCTACCGTTCAGAGCTTTTATTCAAAAACAGCTCAGAGCTTTTATTCAAAAATCGCTCAGGGCTATTTATCCAGAAATCGCTCAGGGCTGTTTATTCAGGATCATAGTCCAGTATCGGAGAAAGCCATCTCTCTGTTTCTTCTACACTCATTCCCTTACGCAGTGCATAATCCTCTACTTGATCGCGGCCAATATTTGTCACCCCAAAATAGCGTGACTTAGGGTGAGCGAAGTACCAGCCCGACACGGCCGCTGTTGGGAACATGGCGTAGCTCTCGGTGATATTAAGGTCAATGGTTTCATCTGGTTTTAACAGTTCCCAAAGTAGACCTTTCTCAGTGTGGTCAGGGCAAGCGGGGTAACCCGGTGCTGGACGTATTCCCTTATATTTCTCACGAATAAGCGCTTGGGTATCTAATGCTTCATCACTGGCATATCCCCAGAACTCCTTACGCACACGCTCGTGCATACGTTCGGCGAAGGCCTCGGCTAAACGATCTGCTAAACACTTGATCATAATGGCGCTGTAGTCATCGTGGTCAGCCTCGAATCGTGCAATATGCTCGTCGATACCATGCCCTGTGGTGACGGCGAAACCACCCATGTAGTCAGCCACGCCTGAGTCTTTAGGGGCGACAAAGTCGGCCAAACAGAAATTGTCGTTATCGATGCGCTCGATCTGCATACGCAGGTGATGGGTGGTCATTATGGGCTTCTCGCGAGCCTCATCCGTCCCATCACAAGCATACAGTTCGATATCGTCATGGTTGACGGTATTAGCCGGAAACAGACCAATAACGCCCTTGGCGGTGAGCCATTTTTCGTCGATGATCTTTTTCAACATGGCTTTGCCATCGGCAAACAGCTTAGTGGCCTCTTCGCCTACGACTTTGTCGGTTAATATTTTGGGGAAGTGTCCGTGTAGCTCCCAACTGCGGAAGAACGGCGTCCAGTCTATACGCTCGACTAAGTCCTCTAACGGATAGTCATCAAATACTTGACGCCCCAGCTGATTGGGTACAAACGGAGTGTAGTTATCCCAGTCGTGTTGGCAGCGGTTTTCACGGGCCGCTTTGATCGTAGTAATAATTTTACGTTTGGTCTGCGCCAGGCGTTTCTCGCGCATTACATCGTATTCCAGATAGGCGGCGTCTATGGTGGCCTGACGTGTTTGGTTATTAATTAATTTTGACACCATAGGTACGGCGCGTGAGGCATCGGCAATATAGATGGCCCCAGTCGGTGAATGAGGCGCGATTTTCACTGCAGTGTGAATTTTCGAGCAGGTCGCACCGCCTATGATAGAGGGAATGGTTAATCCTGCTTTATGAAAGCTCTTAACGTTATGTACCATCTCATCAAGACTCGGGGTGATAAGTCCCGACATGCCTATAATGTCGACGTTTTCTGCGATAGCCACTTCGATGATCTTCTCTACAGGCACCATGACCCCAAGGTCGATAACATCATAGCCATTACAGGCCAGTACCACGCCGACAATATTCTTGCCAATATCGTGCACGTCACCTTTAACGGTGACCATTAAAATCTTGCCGTTCGATTGACCCGGCGTTTTCTCTTCTTCGATATAAGGGTTGAGGTAAGCGACGGCTTTTTTCATCACTCGGGCAGACTTTACTACTTGGGGGAGGAACATTTTTCCCGAGCCGAACAGGTCACCGACCACATTCATGCCGTCCATCAAGGCGCCTTCAATTACATCTAAAGGGCGGCTCGACGCCGCTCTCGCTTCTTCTGTGTCTTGGTCGATATAATCTGTGATGCCTTTAACTAAAGCATGAGATAGACGTTTATTGACCTCCCAGCTGCGCCATTCGAGATCTTCTTTTTTGACGGTTTGACTGCCGTCGCCACGGAACTTTTCCGCCACTTCTAACAACAGTTCGGTATTATTGGTGTTATCGCCATTTCTATCGACAGCGGTGCAAGGTAGGTTGCCCACTATGGCTTCGACTCGTTTCTTAAGCTCTGGATCGATATCGTCATAGATGGCTAATTGACCGGCGTTGACGATACCCATGTCCATTCCAGCTTGAATGGCATGATAGAGGAACACGGCATGAATAGCCTCTCGCACGGGGTTATTACCGCGGAAGGAGAAAGAGACATTAGATACTCCACCGGAGATCATCGCGTGGGGTAAGGTGCGCTTTATTTCGGCTGTGGCCTCGATAAAGTCGACGGCATAGTTGTCGTGTTCGTCGATCCCCGTGGCGATGGCGAAAATATTGGGATCGAAGATGATATCTTCCGGAGGGAAGCCCACCTTATCAACCAATACACGATAGGCGCGGGTACAAATTTCTATTTTGCGCGCTTTAGTATCAGCCTGGCCCTGTTCATCGAAGGCCATGATGATAGCCGCGGCGCCGTAGCGCTTAACTAAGGTGGCCTGCTGGATAAACTTATCTTCTCCCTCTTTAAGCGAGATGGAGTTAACGATACCTTTACCTTGAATACATTTGAGGCCAGCTTCGATCACTTCCCACTTGGAAGAATCAATCATAATTGGCACCCGTGAGATATCGGGCTCTGAGGCGATAAGATTGAGAAACTTATGCATGATTTCGACACCGTCTAACATGCCTTCATCCATGTTGATATCGATGATCTGTGCGCCGTTTTCTACTTGATCTCGAGCAACAGATAGTGCTTCTTCGAATTCTCCGGTCTTGATAAGACGTAAAAATTTGGCTGAGCCGGTGACATTGGTACGCTCCCCCACGTTAAGGAACAGTGAGTTTTGATCTATCGTCAGCGGCTCAAGGCCAGATAGACGACAGGCCACAGGGATATCTGGCAGCGGGCGGGCAGGGTATTTAATTACAGCTTCGCGAATGACGCTGATATGTTTAGGTGTGGTGCCGCAACAGCCACCGATGATATTAAGGAAGCCTTCTTGGGCCCACTCACCAATAATGTCAGCCATTTGCTTGGGGGTTTCATCATAGCCACCAAACTCATTGGGCAAGCCTGCATTGGGGTGAGCTGAAACGAAACACTCGCAAATTTTCGATAGCTCTTCTACATAAGGGCGCAGCTCTTTAGGCCCCAGAGCGCAGTTTAGGCCAATTGATAGTGGCTTAACATGGCGTAATGAGTTGTAGAACGCTTCGGTGGTTTGCCCTGTCAGGGTACGGCCCGATGCATCGGTAATGGTGCCAGAGATCATAATAGGCAAGCGTGCACCGAGATCATCATAAACAGTCTCGATGGCAAATAGGGCCGCTTTGGCATTTAAGGTATCGAAAATGGTTTCTACCATAATGATATCGACGCCGCCCTCAATCAGGGCATTAATGGATTCGATATAAGCTTCGACCAATTCATCGAAGCTGACATTACGGTATCCGGGGTCGTTTACATCTGGGCTAATAGAACAGGTGCGGTTAGTTGGGCCGAGTACGCCAGCAACATAACAGTTACGGCCTGTCTCTTGCTCAACTTCATCAGCAGCGGCGCGGGCAATGCGGGCTCCTTCAAGGTTTATCTGGGCCGAAAACTCCTGCATGTCGTAGTCGGCCATGGCGATACGCGTAGAGTTGAAAGTGTTGGTCTCGATAATATCGGCACCAGCCAGCAGGTATTGTTTATGAATAGACTTGATGGCAGTAGGCTGAGTTAGCACTAACATATCGTTATTGCCTTTTACATCTTTATGCCAGTCTTTGAATTGTTCGCCGCGAAAATCCTCCTCTTCCAATTTAAGATCCTGGATCATGGTGCCCATAGCGCCATCGAGAATAAGGATCTCTTGTTCGAGTTGCCGGGTCAATTTTAAGGTGATGTCTTGACCTTTTTCTTTGGTTATTCTTGGGGTGCTGAGGGTGCCTCTGGCCATAAGTTTTACCTGCATTAATCGTTCTGCGCTGCATTTTTGTTGAAACCACGGAGTGGTATCATTTGGATGTTTATACGTATAGACGTCTATAATAAACTAGACGAGTATCTGTGTCGAGTTGCCATACATCGTGTTACATCCTCTTATCTACCATCTTATTTTTAAATGTTTTTTCTAATTTTTTCAAGGTCTACATTATACTTTAGGTCGGCTCAATACTGGAGGAATGTGGTGTGGAGGAAAATAATAATCAAGCTGCCTTTAGCCTATTTAGTATGTTGCTATATATCACTCTGATTTTGCGGTTTAAAACTCTATTGTTATCTATTTTCTTCTGGGAAGAAAGTCGAGGTTAAGTTTACCATAGCTTGAATGGTTTGGCAGGCTATTGCCCTGTTTACCATCATTATTTTCTATCCATTATTTGGATCCCACTGAAATCATGCATCTTGAAGTATAACGGGTAAATGCCTTCTTCAAACTTGAGTCGACAGTCGATGCCTTGTTGCTGTGGGTTGTGCAGTAAAATAGTGGGTTAATCCTATTATTGAGATCACTTTATCTCTACAATTTACTAAGACGGGTAAAATCGGCATAATAGCCTCCATTAGAGCTTGTTATTTACGTGGTGTATGCACGTCCTTTATTTATTTTAGAGGCAGGTTTCAAGCTCGCAAAATGAGGTGTCGAGAGCTAATTAGGTCACTTAATCAAGTGTACTTATTTTATGGCTAACTCGAATTTAAAAGGGAATTGGGACGATAAATCTTAGTTTATGTACGTCGCTAATCGTTTATTGCATTAGCAACATAAGTTATCACCATCGAAGCCTAAACTGTACCCGCAACTGTGAGTGATTTTAAAATGTTTTTAGGATTTAGTTCCTAAAAACGAGCAACTAAATCCTTCTTTAAAACACCAGTCAGGATACCTGCCTTATTTTGTCGCGATAATAATACTCGAGCGGGTAACTCGGGGGAGCTATAGATGTCATCAGTTTCAGGCTTAACGCCACAGAGTGCATCCGATCTTGCCTTGGAAGTCCGCGATCTTAGCTGGCAGGTAGACTCTCGCTCAATTTTGACACAGGTCAGCTTTGCCATAAGGCGCGGTGAAATGCTCGGCATTATCGGCCCCAATGGTGCAGGCAAGTCAACCTTGCTTCGCTGCATCTATCGATACATCAAACCTGACAGCGGCCACATCAAGTTGTTTGGGCAAGAGATCACTCATCTCTCATCTAAAGCCTTCGCCAGAGAGGTTGCGGTAGTGCTGCAAGACACGCCCCATCACTTAGAATTAACCACAGCGCAACTGGTGGCTATCGGTTTGACTCCCCATAAGGGACCGTTCGAATTCACTAACTCTGCCGACAGAGTCTTGATATCTGATGCTCTGGAACAAGTCGGCTTAACTCATAAGGCTAAGCAAAATTATGAGCATCTCTCAGGCGGTGAAAAACAAAGAGCTTTGATCGCTCGCGCCATAGTACAACAACCCAAACTGCTGATCCTTGATGAACCGACTAATCATTTAGATATCCGTTATCAGATCCAGATCATGGAATTGCTGCACTCAATCGGGATCACAGTCATCACCTCCATTCACGATCTCAATCTCGCTAGCGCAATGTGTGACAAGCTACTTTTGCTGGAAGATGGGAAGTGTAGTGCTTATGGTTCACCTAAAGAGGTGCTGACAGAGCAGTCGATAGGCGATGTTTTCGGCGTTTGTTCCCATGTCACAGCTCATCCTCAGCATGGTAACCCACAGATTTTTTACTACTATGGTTACGAGCAAAGTTACGACAAAACTAAGGAGTGTCCGGCTCAGATAAATAAAGACGGTGCGGATTATCTAGAGGACACTGTCCATGAGTAAAAATATTAAACTATCGGGTGCAATAGCAATAGCGGACACAGATTATACTGCAATTAAAACCAGTAAAATCAATTTGATAAATCATGATTTATTTGCACATAAATGGATTTTACTTTGCCTTAGCTTATTATCTCTACTGAGCTTGATTTTTGCGGCGAGTTTTGGTGCCGCAAGCATTTCGTTTATGGATACCTTCAATGTAGTCTTACATCAGATATTTGACAGTGATAAAGACTCCAATATCACTCAGCGGATAGTGATGGAACTGAGATTTCCTCGAGTCATATTGGCATTTATTGCCGGAGCTGGCCTCTCTATTGCGGGCAGTGTACTGCAAACTGTCACACGTAATCCATTGGCAGATCCTTACCTATTCGGTATCTCTTCTGGTGCCTCTTTTGGTGCCGTTATCGTGCTGACACTTTTTACTGGCTCTGGACTGTTTGCTAGCTCTGGTATTTTTGAACAGTTTAGTTGGATGACGCTGCCGATAGGGGCTTTCTTGGGTGCTGGTTTATCTGTGTTTATGGTGCTGGCTCTGTGTGGCCAGCATATGAGCAGTCAAATAGAGCGCATGTTACTCTCAGGAGTCGCGATTTCATTTATGTTTGGTGCACTCACGAGTTTGCTACTTTATTTTTCTGACCCTCAGGCAGCCGCATCAGTGCTGTTTTGGAGCCTCGGGAGCTTCTCGAAAGCCAGCTGGAGCGGATTGATTGCCCCCTTGGTTATCGTAACCGGATGTACTGGTATCATCTTATTGTTTAAAAAGCAGATAATGGCAATGTGCGCAGGTGATGAAACGGCTCATACCTTAGGCATAAATGTAAGCCGATTGCGACTGCAAATGTTGCTGCTTTGCTCGACCATTACCGCGATTCTTGTTGCCAATTGTGGTGGCATTGGTTTTATTGGTTTAATGGTGCCGCATACTGTAAGAATGCTGTTTCCTGGTCAGTTTCCACTTATTACAACAGCATTAGTTGGTGGATTATTTATGGTGTGGATCGATGTGTTAGCACGGACAATACTGAGCCATCAAGAACTGCCTGTAGGCATAATCACAGCGGTGATAGGCAGTATCTTCTTCCTGTTTATTTTGGGAAGTAGAAAGTAATGTTCTGTATATATGAGTAGCTTTAGAGCTAGCGATAAGTGTAAGTTTGATAGAGTTGTGAATAACAAAATTAACAGGATGTAAATAATGTTTAATATTAGTCCAGTGAGTCATGAATTCGATAAAGAGATCCAGCATAAAATCGACAATAAGACTAAACCATTAGGCGCTCTGGGTGAACTTGAAAACATAGCCATGCAACTGGCGCGTATTTTAGATAAAGATAAGCCAGAAATCATCAAGCCTAAGTTACTGGTTTTTGCCGCAGATCACGGCATTGCCGCCTCTGGGGTGTCAATAGCCCCCAGCGATGTTACCACTCAGATGGTGATGAATTTTATCAAAGGCGGCGCTGCAATCAATGTATTTTGCCGTCAAGTTGGCTTCGAGTTAGAGGTTATTGACTGCGGAATATTACAGCCACTCGAAGGTGTAGAGGGTATTATTGATCAGAGATTAGGTGCTGGGACACATCCTATTCATGAACAGGCAGCGATGAGCTTAGCTACGGTAAAACAAGGCTTGGAGATGGCCCGTAATCGAGTCGAATATCATCACCAGCAAGGAACAAATTTAATCGCCCTAGGTGAGATGGGAATAGGGAGTACCTCATCAGCGGCTGCGATTATGGCCACCATCATGAATTTGAAAGTAGCTTGTTGTGTCGGAAGAGGCACAGGTATCGATACGGCAACCCTAAAGAAAAAACAGCGGTTGATCGAGCAAGCCTTGCAGCTACACAAGTATAAATTGACTGATCCTATGAATATTTTGGCTTGTTTAGGTGGCTTTGAGATAGTACAAATGACCGGCGCTATGTTAGCCGCCGCAGAAAGAAAAATGTTAGTAGTGGTTGATGGTTTCATCGCGACAGCAGCGGCCATGGTTGCCGTTCAAATCGATTTCAATGTACGAGATTATATGATCTTCGGTCATCAATCCGATGAGCGGGGACATTGTTCGATGATGGAGCACCTTCAGGCGAGACCTTTATTAACATTAAACATGAGGCTAGGGGAAGGCACGGGAGCAGCCTTATCCTTAACTTTGATCCAAGCCGCTGCTGGTTTCTACAATGAAATGGCCAGTTTCAGTGATGCAGGAATCGAGATTTGAAAAATATTATTGGTTCTTTTTAGTCATTGTAATAGGGACAATGACTATATTTTGCATATCTCTTTATAAACTAATATCACAGGGAGGTTTTAGTTCTTAAAATAACGTTGCTGGTATTACAATTCTTATTTTTGCCAGTATACTGTTGCTTGGGAGTCTTATACTTTTCACTAGTTACACGCTGATGAAAAAAATATTAATTGTAAAAAGTGACATACTTCCCTGGAAAGTTCCATACAAAGAAATTACCTCTTTTAATGAAAGCCGTTCCATATGGTCTGCACCTGCTTTGTCGCTTGACAGGCTAACGATATCTCCTAAAGACAAGTAACAATTCATTATTGAATTACAAAAAAATTGATAGCAACTGAAGCTAAAACTGATTAACCATAGTCGTAATTGCTAGAACTCAGTAATAAGCTGATTATATCGTATTGGTTTTCATTTTAAGTCGATCTTTGCAGGTAACACCCTGGCAGTGGTGGTTTGATCTGTAAAGTGAGATTTTGAGGTGATTATTAATTAACATTGCCGCGGTCAGGCATGTCCGTCTAACTGTAGGAATCTACCTTTTCCCTGATGTTAGTATTCATGTTAAGTGTGTTACACATAAATGATAATGAGTGAATACTAAAATAGCTTTCAAATAAATAATTTCAAAAACATAATGTTGAATCAAATACTCTAATCTACAAAATATGTGACTAAACTAAGAGACAGCCTTTAAGGGGGAGAAGGGTGTAAATTGGAGTTGGCTCGAAACTAATAGTTAAAGAGGCAGTAATTGAGAATAGAAATCGTAACAACACCAAATGAGGGTTTGAAAGAAACTGGTTTTGGGTCACTTAAGACGTGCAAGAGCGTATTTGACTCCATGGTAAAGGCCGGTTACGCCGTTAATCTTAACCTCTGTGTAACCAGAGATGATTTAGACGAAATTGTAGCAAGGCAACCGAGTTTGGTTGTTTTAGCGGTAAAGTATATTCCACTCGATAATGAGGATGATATTTGGTTGACTGATTATTTCGCGGGCCATGGAATTAATTTCACTGGCTCATCGAGGGACGTACTGGATTTTGATTCAAATAAAGTGTCTGCAAAAGAGCATTTAAGCAATAAAGGCATCAATACGGCTAGATATTTTATAGCGGTCCCTGGTCAATACAAACATGAAAACGAATTGCCAATTACATTTCCCTTATTTTTGAAACCATTGAATGCCGCAAATGGAAACGGCATTGACGATTCATCGTTCGTTACCCATTTTTCAGAGTTTGAAGCTAAAATATCATCTTTACACAAAGAATTTAACCATCCTATTTTGGTTGAGGAATATTTGGATGGTCGAGAGTTTACTGTCGCAATAATACAAGGTTCAAATGACGAGTTGGTGGTTTCTCCCATTGAGGTGGTGCTACCTGAATCAAAGAATGGGCTTAGAATTTTAGGTGCAAAAGTAAAAAAAGATAATGTGGAAGAACTGAGAAAAATTGATGATGATGAAATAAAAAGTAAAGTGAGAGAATTTGCCATTGAATGTTTTGTTTACCTTGGTGTTAGGGATTATGGCAGAATAGATATTATTGTTGACAAAAGTGGCAAAATTTTCTTTATTGAAGCTAACCTAGTTCCAGGTATGACATTAGGTTCTAGTTATTTTCCTCTTTCTTGTGAAATTGAACATGAATTAACCTACGATGAAGTGGTTAACTTGATCATTAAGAACGGATTGAGTAGGGCAAGTTAATGAGTCCTCAGCCGCTTTAATAGAGAGAAGCGTATCTGCTTATATATCCGTTCCATTTCAAAGTGCAGATTTCAGAGCCGGCTGAACGAATCCAGTTCAAGGCGCATGATTGAAATAATGGGGGGGTCATTGTCAGCCACTTTTTTCAAAAAAGTGCCATACAGAAGTGGATTTTCATGGCTCCCATAGGGTGGGTTTAGAAGTGATTTATACTAGATTATTGACCTGCCTGTTATAAGCAATAGGCTAGCTTGCGCTGCTTAAAGCCTCGCCTACATGGATGTAGGTGCCTAGGGTCAGCCTAGAGCAATGAACCTGTGCGCTAAACCACTTTTGATGGCCACTGAAATTATGCATCTTGAGGTAGAACGGGGATATTTCTTAGGTTATAAGAATAAGTTGCAAACGCCAAGTGATAAGTTAGTGGCTTGAAGTTCTTGTTCAATTTACAGCCTACTTAGCGCTATCCTGAGTTTATAACTGATGAAGATACGAGAATACAATGACAGATAATAATCAACACTCGAGCTTAAAAGATGAAGAAAATCTGATAAGCCAGCAGCAAAGAAAAGCCGAGCGTCATAAGCAGAGACAGCAAAGGGTCAAGCAGACGGTTGATGCAAAGGTCGCCGCAGCTCAAGAGGAGAAGGGAATTCTATTAGTGCTGACGGGCAATGGTAAGGGTAAGTCTACCTCGGGTTTTGGCACGATTGCGCGCAGTGTCGGTCACGGTAAAAAATCTGCAGTCGTACAGTTCATCAAGGGTAAGTGGCAATGTGGCGAGCGTACCTTGCTCGAAGGTGCAGGGGTAGAATTTCATGTCATGAGTACAGGTTTTACTTGGGAAACCCAAGATAAAGAGAAAGACACTCAAGCCGCCGAAATTGCTTGGGCTGCAGCAGAAGCATTACTCAAAGATGAATCAATAGACTGTCTAATGCTCGATGAACTCACCTATATGGTAAGTTATCATTATCTAGAGGTCGATAGAGTCATAGAAGCCCTGAAAAACCGTCCGCCAATGCAGCATGTGATCATTACCGGAAGGGCGTGTCATAGGGCTATCATCGAGTTGGCAGATACCGTGAGCGAGGTGCAGTCCATTAAGCATGCGTTTGAGGGTGGAGTTAAAGCTCAGCCTGGCTTTGATTACTAAATTTCTGCCTGCCTAGAATGGGGCGGTATTGTTATCGTTTTGCAACCAATCAATCTTAGCGTAATAGACTTTGGCTTATCATTGAATTAAATCACTATGTGTATTTTATAAGAGAAAGTAATGAAAACGATCAATAAAATCGTCTTGTTATTCGCTGTTTTTGTGCCAATATTATCTGCCATGGCTGCGCCAGCTAAGCGAATTATTGCACTATCACCACAATCGGTCGAGATGCTGTATGCGATTGGTGCTGGAGGCTCAATACTAGCGACCACAGACTATGCAGACTTTCCTAAATCGGCACTGGATATCCCTAGAATTGGTGGTTATTACGGTATTCAGATAGAGAGGGTGCTTGAATTGGATCCGGACTTAGTCGTGGTCTGGGGAGGCGGAAGTAAGGCCGAAGATATACGGCGATTAAAGGATCTAGGATTTAATGTGTATAACAGCGACCCTAAGACATTGGAAGCTGTTGCCGATGAGTTGAAAATGTTGGGTGAGTTAACCGGTCGTCAGGCCGAGGCAAACAAGGTTGCCGATGACTACCTTTATGAACTCAATGTTTTGCGAAAAAATAATCTGGCTAAATCTGAGGTAAGAGTGTTTTATCAGCTCTGGTCTACCCCCTTGATGACAGTGGCTAAAAATAGCTGGGTACAACAGATTATCGGTGTGTGTCATGGTGAAAATGTTTATTTTGATGCGGTAAGTGATTACCCTCAGGTGAGTCTAGAAAGTGTTCTGCTGAAAAAGCCTGAGGTAATATTACAGAGTCAGGATAAAGGCAATGTCTTAGGTGTAGATTGGAGCAAGTGGCCGCAAATCCCAGCAGTTAAAAATCAGCATATTTATCAACTCAATGCTGATCTGTTGTACCGAGCTGCACCTAGGGCACTTCAAGGCGTGCAAACGCTATGCGATGCATTAGATAAGGCGAGATAACCACTGAAAATTATTGGCTTTAATTTTTAATTTAATACTTTTTAAAGGACTTCCCTCATGACCAGTTTACTTATTTGTTTGTTTATTGCCATGTTGTTGCCTTACTTGGCTAAAGGGCCTGTGGCGGTGGCCATGGCTAAAGCGGGTGGTTATGACAACGCTCATCCTCGCACGCAACAAGCAGGTTTTACAGGCTTTGGCGCTCGTGCGGTGGCGGGGCATCAAAATGCCTTCGAATCCTTACTTATCTTTGGCCTAGCTGTGGTGACTGTTATTGCTACAGACAATATTAATACTATTGTGGTGACTTTGGCCATTACTCATATAATTGCACGTGTCGCTTATCAGATTTTCTATCTCATTGATAAAGGGACTTTACGTTCACTGACTTGGTTTGTTGCTGTATTTTGCTCTTTCGGCATTTTCTTTCAGGCATTTTAATTTAGGTTAAAGCCATATCGGTCTCAAAAAGCCCCGTTAATGTACACCTTATTTTGCTGTCCGATAATAAATCGGACACATTTCTGCTCAAATGGACAAATTATCGGACACTTTACCGATGTGTCCGCGGACACTTCAAGCATTCACTTTCTAACTCACTTCTAAGTTAAACTCTAAGTCATTGAATATTATGCAATGAATGTTTTTGGCATATTCCTTGTATATATCACTACAAGATTAATTGAAAAGTAGTGATGCCGCGTTTTTAACTCCCGCTGACTGAACTGATATTTATGAGGACGAGTATATGATGATCCAAGATACCA
Source organism: Shewanella sp. (assembly GCA_037132815.1). GTDB lineage: Bacteria > Pseudomonadota > Gammaproteobacteria > Enterobacterales > Shewanellaceae > Shewanella. The sequence continues at coordinate 16,437 of JBAHZX010000095.1, read as the reverse complement.
GCGGCCAGGACACCGCCGTACAGCCTAGCATGGGCAAAAAGTTGAAGTGGCCCTTAGCCGCCGCAGCCGTAGCGCTTGTTGTTTTAGGTCTAATTGGGTCCAGTGTTGGCAGCAGTCAGATCAGTGAGTCGATTAGACGCGGTGATCTTAGATTTGCCACCTTAGAGCAAGGCACCCTGACCAGAGACATAGCCACAACAGGTAAAATTGTCGCGGCTAACGCGCCCATCCTCTACAGCACAGACCAAGGCACAGTGACCTTACTGGCAAAGCCTGGCGACAGAGTCGAATTGGGCGATGTGGTAGCCACCATCGAGAGTCATAAGTTGACCAACAACCTTAAGCAGCAAGAAGCCTTGTTAGAAGGTTTGCAAAGCGCAATGGAAAGGGCGCGTCTTAATGCCCGCCGCGAGCAACTTAAAGCACTACAAATTTTAGACATAGCTAAGGTCGATTTGGAGTCGGCAGCCCGAGAAAGTCGCCGTGGTGATGAACTAATAAAAAGTAAACTTATTTCCCAAATTGATTTCGAGAAGGGCAAGGATGACCTGCATAAGGCCAGGTTATTGTCAGCTCATGCTAAGCAGGACACGGAGTTGATGCGAGACACATTGGCTTTCGAGATAAAAAATAAGGCGTCAGAAGTGGATCGTCAAAAATTAGTGGTCAGCGAGCTTGAGCGTCAGGTGAGTGCGCTAAATATCCAAGCGCCGGTGGGCGGCATCATAGGCAATTGGCTAACGTCGCAAAAAGCCCTTATTGGTCAGAGCCAACCCATACTCACAGTGGTTGATTTGAGTGCCTTTGAGGCCGAGTTGGCTGTACCTGAGTCCTATGCCGACGAGTTAGGGCTAGGCATGGCGGTGGAACTGAGTTTCGGCGAACTGACCCTGATTGGCGAGCTGTCATCTATCTCACCCGAGGTGAGAAATCGTGAAGTTACCGCTCGTGTCAGGTTTGAGCAAGACGATCGTCTGCATCTGCGTCAGAACCAGCGTCTGTCGGCGCGAGTATTACTGGAAAACAGGCCTAATGTCTTGATGGTGAAACGCGGTGCATTTGTTTCAACTGGTGGTGGCAGAGAAGTTTATGCCATGAATGGTGACATTGCCGAGCAGACAGATATCCAACTAGGTGCCCGTAGCATGAGTCATATCCAAGTTCTACAAGGCGGCAAGGTGGGAGATATCTGGGTGATTTCCAGTATCCAGCCATTCAACAAAGCAGAACAAGTGTTAGTACGCTAAGGAGAACAAGATGAATAAATTAATTGAGCATAGTCATTTACCAAGAGCCCTCAGCGGGAATATAACTTTCGGATTCTTAGCAGCCTTAAACATACAGAAACTGATCACAGTATTGGCATTATTGCTTCTGCTGGTCGCTGTACAAGTATCGACTCAGAACATCGGCGATTGGTATGTATTTGGCCTTAACGTGTTAGAGATGACGACGCCTGTTACGCCGGTATTCACTGAAGTCTCAAATGTCACTACAGGCCTACATACAGACCTAGGCTCTGATTTAGGCTCAGGTTTAAGTGCTGGCTTAACTACGGGCTCAGATATAGTGAAATTTTTCAGTGGTATAGGTGTTTTTACGCAGCAATTTGTCATAGGGGTTATCGAGTGTGCCTTGGATTAAATCCTACATTGAATGATAAAGAATTAAACGATAAAAACAGGGGATATTAAAATGTTATCGATGAAAAATATCAGTAAAGTATTTAAAACGGACTTAGTAGAAACCCATGCATTACGAGATTTTAATCTCGAAGTCAACGAAGGTGAATTTGTGGCGGTCACAGGACCATCAGGCTCGGGCAAGACCACCTTCCTTAATATTGCTGGCCTGCTGGAAGGCTTCACCCATGGTGACTATTTTCTCGATGGCGTTAATATCTCGAACTTGAGCGATAACAAGAGCGCCGTGATCCGTAACGAGAAAATTGGCTTCATATTTCAGAGCTATAACTTAATCCCCGATCTTAATTTAGCCGAGAATGTCGAGATGCCTCTGCGCTATCGTGGTTTCAACACTAAAGAGCGTCAGCGCCGTGTGCAACATGCCCTTGAGCAAGTGGGTCTGGCAGCACGTATGAAACATCTGCCATCACAATTGTCTGGTGGTCAGCAGCAGCGTGTGGCGATTGCCCGCGCCCTTGCTGGCGAGCCAAGATTTTTGCTTGCCGATGAGCCGACGGGTAACTTAGATAGCTTGATGGCACGTCAGGTGATGGAGCTGCTGGAAGACATCAATAAGGCCGGTACAACTATTATCATGGTGACTCATGATCCTGAACTTGCACACCGAGCACAGCGTAATATTCAGATTGTCGATGGCCAAATCTGTGATTTTACCATGTATCAAGGAGGTAGGTACCAAGACAGTACCGAGGTTGACAATTCCCCCCTAGTGGCCAATGGCACTGTGGCTTCTGGTTTAGACCAGAATGGCAATGAGTCAAAGCAGACTCAACAAGAAGCTAGCTAAGGAGAGTGACCATGTTTTTTTATTATCTCGATTTAGCTTGGCGCAGCATTAAGAAGACGCCTCTATTGTCATTGTTGATGGTGTTCGCCATCTCTGTTGGCATCAGCACTACCATAACGACTCTGAACGTTTATCAGCTCATGTCTGTTAATCCGGCCGGGGAGCGTTCAGATAAATTAATTGCAGTGCAGCTTTGGAGTCAGGGCAAGGATGTTTCCTGGGAAATATTTAACACCCAAGTGACCTATCAGGATGCATTTAACTTACGTAAGAGCAAGGTGCCTGTACGTCAAACGGCTATGTTCGTTACCGGACTCGCGGTGCAGACAGAAGATGCTGATTTTTCTCCCCTGCTTGAGACTGTGCGGGTGACCGATAGTGATTTCTTCGGGATGTTTTCTGTGCCTTTTCTCTATGGCAGCGCCTGGGGTAAGAGTGTCGATACCGAGGCCGCTTATCAGGTGGTGATCAACCAAGACATGAATAAACAGTTATTTTCGGGCGAAAACAGTGTTGGTAAGACCCTGTTTTTAGACAGCAAACCATATCAAGTTGTTGGAGTGATTAAGGCTTGGAATCCCAGTCCTCGATATTATGATGTGACCACAGGGGCATTCGAAGATAGCGCCCAGCTGTTTATACCTTTCTCACTGACACCTCTCGAAGAGTTTCATAGTTGGGGCAATAATCAAAGCTGGAAGCATGAATCTATGGATACTTATAGCGATCGCCTTAACTCAGAGATGCATTGGATACAGTTTTGGGCCGAGGTGAGCGACGATAAACAGCGTGATGAATATGCCCAGTGGTTGACGCGTTATGTGCAGCAGCAACAGCTCTTGGGTCGGTTCGACAGCCCTGAGGCGGCGGCTCAGCTGTCGAATGTTGCTCAGTGGTTGGATCTCAATGAAGTGGTTCCCGAAGACAACAAAATATTGGTCGGTCTCAGTGCGCTGTTTTTGCTGGTCTGTCTGGTGAACATGCTGGGATTGTTACTGGCTAAATTTTTGAAGCGAGCCCCAGAAATCGGTGTTCGCCGTGCCATCGGCGCGAGCCGTGATCAAATATTTGCTCAGCACATGGTCGAAGTGGGCTTAATTGGCTTTTGTGGTGGCATTTTAGGCTTAATCTGGGCATGGGGATCATTGTCAGTGCTGTCGGCTCGTTTCGATATGGAAGAGTCTCTGACTCACCTCGATCCGAGCATGTGGGTAATCGCCCCTGCTATTGCTATCTGCGTCGCCTTAATTGCGGGTATTTATCCCGCTTGGCGTATCTGCTCGACCAATCCAAGCGTTCATCTTAAGAGTCAGTAAAGATTGCCGCTGGGATCAGCGAAAGGAGTTAGACATGTTACACATTAAACCTATCATCAATACCTTGATGCGCAGCAAGAGTGGCCCGATTTTATTGCTGATACAGATTATTCTTTCCGTGGCGATCGTGGCTAACGCCAGCTTTATCATCGGTGAGCGTATCACCTTGATGGATCGTGAATCTGGAACGGCGGAGGCTGAGGTGTTTAATTTTCTCCTCTATGCCTTCGATTCTAGTATCGACATTGAGTCCCAGACTCAGCGTGACATGCGCGCCATTCGTGAATTGCCAGGGGTGATAGATGCTACCACGACCAGCATGGTTCCTCTGAGCGGCGGCAGTTGGTCCTCCGGTTATACCATAGGTAGCAGCGAGGCAACGGCTAAGCATACTGAGAATGCCGCCATCTATTATGGCGATGATCATATGGTCAATACCTTAGGTGTGGATCTGATCGAAGGACGTAACTTCTATGAGACGGAGATCCTTACCGGGAGCCCGGATCTGGCGACCCATGCCATAGTGTCTAAGGCGTTTGCCAAGGCGACGTGGGGAGATGAGTCTGCCATTGGTAAGATCATGTATGCGGGAAACTGGGGTGATAAGCCGCTACAGATCATCGGCGTGGTGGATAAGCTTCAGGGCGCTAGTGTCAACAGTTCATATCTGGATAACAGTGTGATATTGAATGTGAGGCTGGTGAACGTGTTCACTAAGGTCTTAGTCCGCGTCGAAGTCGGCACCTTAGCTCGGCTCAAAGAGGTTATTCCGGCAGTGCTGCATAAAGATGAACCCAATCGGGTTATTGAAGATTTCACCTTGATCAGCGAGCACAGAAAAGATCAATATCGTAATCATGAGTTGATGGCGACGGTACTGTCTATGATGGTGATTCTACTGCTACTCATTACTTCCTTAGGGCTGGCCGGCATGGTGATGTTTAATATCGAGCGACGCACCAAGCAGATAGGCACCAGACGTGCTCTAGGGGCTAAGCGCAGGGATATAATTAGCTTGTTTTTAGTCGAAAACTACCTCATCTGTATCGTGGGCGGCATCATAGGTGGGCTGGTGGCGGTACAACTAGGTCAGCAACTGATGACCATATACAGCTTGCCTAAGCTAGAGCTCATCTACCCGATAGTGACGGTCGCTGGCTTGATGGTGCTCACAACCATTGCAGTGATGTTGCCAGCAAGAAAAGCGGCCGGTATATCGCCAGCTATAGCGACCCGAAGTGTATAGTGCTTCATTGGTTTCTGTGTTGTTTTAGTATGAGTATGAGGTGAACGTATAACCGCGAAAAAAGCGGTCGAAGGGTTTATTGCAATTGAATGAACGGGTATTTAGCAATGAGTTAAGCGGTCACTTCTGCTGTTTGGGGAGTGGTGAAATAAGCGAGAGAGAATTTGCCTTTAATTCTGTTTCGCTTTAACCTAACTTGTTGAGGTTTACCCTTTGGCGAAAATGCCTTTAGAGGTGATTTTAAATGACTAAAAAAGCATGATAAAAACAGTATGGATATGATTCTTATCGTTGATGATAATCAGGCCGTGTGCGATGCATTGGCACTGATGTTGGAACTTCATGGCTATAAAACCCATAGCTGTTTATCTCCGGAAGTGGCTCTGGAGTTGGTTAAAATCCATGATATTGCCCTAGTGATCCAGGATATGAATTTCACTCAGGACACCACCTCGGGTGAAGAAGGGAAATCACTCTTTTATGATCTGCGTCGCTTGCAGCCCCAACTTCCAATTGTGCTGATCACCGCATGGACTCAGCTGGATATCGCCGTCGAGCTGGTCAAAGAGGGGGCGGCGGATTATATGGGTAAGCCATGGGACGATGCCAAGTTACTCAACAGTGTGAGTAACCTTATTTCACTGCATACCCTGTCCCGGGAAAACACCCAACTGCAGCGTGTCGACAGTCAACGTATGGTGGCCATCAAGGATGCGGATCTGTGTGGCATCGTGTTCGCGAGTGGTTCGATGCAGCGCAGTGTCGACCTTGCCCTGCAGATCGCTCGTTCAGATGTGTCTGTGTTGATAACCGGCCCCAATGGTGCGGGTAAAGATAAGCTTGCCGACATTATCCATGCTAACTCCCCCTTGAAGAATAAGCCTTTTATCAAGGTGAATATCGGTGCCTTGCCCACGGACTTGTTGGAGGCCGAGCTATTCGGCGCAGAAGCCGGTGCTTTTACCGGCGCCAACAAGACCCGCATAGGTCGTTTCGAGGCCGCTGATGGCGGTACCCTCTTCCTCGACGAGATAGGGAATTTGTCGTTGTCGGGCCAGATTAAACTGTTGCGGGTGCTGCAAACCGGTGAATTTGAACGCCTTGGCAGTCATCAAACCCGCAAGGTTAATGTGCGCGTGATCAGTGCCACCAATGCCAAACTCGCACAGGACATTCGTGAGGGACGCTTTCGTGAAGATCTCTTTTACCGTCTCAATGTTATCGAGTTGGAGTTGTCTCCTTTAAATCAACGTCAGGATGATATTTTACCTCTGGTTAGTCACTTTATTGGCGCAGATTTCGCCCTCAATAAACAGGCCCAGAGAACACTGGAGGCCCATGCTTGGCCGGGGAATGTCAGGGAACTGGAAAATGCTTGTAAGCGTGCAGTGATCTTAGCCCCATCGAAAATGCTGACCGCAGTCGACTTTGGTCTCGCCACGGAACCTAGCACATTTGAGCCTGATTTAGAGTCAGGGTCTAAGCCTGAGTCTAGCTTTGAGCCCGTTGCAGATTTAGAGCCGAAAGCAGACATACTAAAAGGGCCGGACTTATTGGATGCCACTAAATTAGCTAATATAGACACGACAGCGGTTAATACCCGCTCTGGTGCAAGTGTCATTGACAAGGCGAGCATACTCGCTGAATTAGACAAGCATCATGGCGTTATAGCCCATGTAGCAAAATCTCTAGGACTCAGCAGGCAAGCCCTGTATCGACGCATGCAAAAATTTGCTATCAATAAATAGTCGAGACTCAAACACCTCGGGATAACGAATGATGCTAGTGACGATTAACAATGGATTTAAATATGTGCAGTTATAATGGATGATTTTACAATAACACTAAGATTTAAGTTGATTTTGGGTTCCGTTTTGGCCTGTTTAGTTGGCTTGGTTTCGGCAGGTCTGTTATTTAACTGGTTGGGTCAGAATTATCTAGTATCGATCCTTATATTGTCGCTGCTGGTGGTGTGGGCTGTGAGCTATTATATGACCCGCAATTTGGCGGACAGTTTGGGGGCATTGGAGCTGGGTCTGCTCAACTTTAAGGATAATGATTTTAGCATCAGTATCCCGCTCAAAGGTGATGCGCAACTCCGTACCTTGGCTCGGCTGTTTAATGAATCAGCACATACCCTAAGGCGTGAACGGCAATTTATCTACCAACGTGAGCTGTTACTCGATAAAGTGATCCAAAGCTCCCCCAATGTGATGATACTGCTTGATGATAAACAGAGGGTTATTTACGCCAATAACGCCGCTCGGCACTTGTTCAATCAAGGTGAACGTATTGAAGGCCTGACTCTGAATGAGCTACTGCAAGGCTGCTCCCCCGAACTTATCACTGCGCTACATAATCCTAAAGATGGCCTGTTTACCCTAGCGGCCAAGGAGTCATTAAGCACCGATGGCCAAAGTGAAACAAACAATGAGACCATGAATGAGGATGAGATTTGGCATCTGTCTCGTGGACGTTTCAAGCTCAATGGTCAGTTTCATCATCTGCTTTTATTAAAACAAATGACCCATGAGCTCAATCGGCAAGAGGTGGCAGTGTGGAAAAAGGTGATCCGCATCATCAGTCATGAACTCAATAACTCAGTGGCTCCAATAGCTTCTATGGTTAACTCAGGCCGCATGATCACCAAAGATCTTAATGACCCCAAACTCAAGATGATCTTCGATACTATAGATGATCGTACCCAACACTTGAGCCAGTTTATTTTCAATTATGCCAGATTTTCTAAACTGTCTCTGCCTCATAAGTCTATGGTTAGTTGGCATAAAATGACCGATCAACTCAGTCATCATTATAAATTTACCTTAGATGGTTGCTTACCTGAGGATGATGGCTACTTTGACCTTATTCAGATGGAGCAGGTGCTACTGAACCTGTTGAAAAATGCGCATGAGTCGGGGTCGGTGGTTGATGAAATAACCATGAGCATCACCGAGATTAATCATAGATATAGGGTCGATGGGAGCAGTGGAAATAAAGGTATCTTCATTAGTATCTGTGATGCTGGTAGCGGCATGTCATCCAAGGTGCTTAAGCAGGCATTATTGCCTTTTTACTCCACCAAACAGTCGGGTACTGGACTGGGTTTGCCTTTGTGTCGGGAGATTTTAGAGGCCCATGATGGTCGCATTAGTCTGCATAATCGGGAGCAAAAAGGCCTTTGTGTGAAACTTTGGCTACCCCAATAAATTAGCTGTGTCGAATCTATAAAACGATTTAAGTCGTTGGCTGTTTATTTATTGGTTAGGATGAGACTAATTCAAATGGTGTGACTTGTGCTGGCAGATTTTGAAGCCTCTAAGCGGATTTTAGGTGATGAGATTGAACGTAAACGGTATCTTATTGCTGACACTATGTTGAACATTATCAATGCTTATGCATCTCTTGGCAAACCTTTCTCGACGCTGCGGATCACCCTTAATGTTTTGCGGCTGAGACCAGTAGATTTTTGGATTGTTGTTTTTTGGCTTTGTATGTTCTGGCTTATGGCTGTTGCTAGTTTGGTTTGTTGTTGAATCAGCGCCCAGTCGATATGTTCTATGACCATTTCATCGGCTTCTGACGAAGATTTTCTGTGCTCGAGACTTTGCACTATCTGTTTTGAAGCGGGGGCATTTCCTAGCGCAACAGCGATATTTCTTAGCCAACGTTTATGTCCGATACGACGAATGGGGCTGCCTTCGGTAACCTTGAGGAACTCGGCCTCGGTCCAGCTGAAAAGAGTGAGCAATTTAGGTTGTTTGAGTGGGTCCCGAGTGTGAAAATCACGTTCGAGTGTGAGCGGTGCCTTGCTGTTGATCGGGCACACGAGCTGGCAATCATCACAGCCGTAGATACGATTACCTATTAGAGGGCGAAACTCTTCAGGTATTGCTCCTTGCAGCTCTATTGTTAGATAAGAGATACAGCGCCTGCCATCGACGATATAGGGCGCGACTATGGCATTGGTTGGACATGATTTTATGCAGGCAACACAGGTATTACAGGCCTCGGAGACGGGAATATCAACGGGCAGGGGCAGGTCGATAAATAGTTCGCCAATAAAGAACCAACTGCCCACTTCTTCATTGAGTAAGAGGCTATGTTTACCGATCCATCCCAGCCCCGATTTTTCGGCCAAGGGTCTTTCAAGTATTGGTGCTGAGTCCACAAAAGGGCGAAAGTTAGTTTTGCCCGCGTTCATGGTGTCTAACTCTGTTTGGATCATCTGACCTAGCTGCTTGAGACGATGGCGGATCACCTTGTGATAGTCACGTCCACCAGCGTAGCGGGAAATATAGGCAAGGTTGGGATCTTTGAGATTAGTGGCAAAGCCTGCTTCTGGTGGTAGGTAGTTCATCCGCGCTGAGATGACCCTGATGGTGCCGGGGTGAAGCTCATGTGGTCGGGCGCGCATCATGCCATGGGTTTGCATATAAGCCATTTCGCCATGGTAGTCTTGGTCTAGCCATTGCTGTAATTTGGCTTCTTCGTGAGTTAAGTGAATGTCACATATGCCTATTTGAGCAAATCCCAGTTCAATTCCCCACTGCTTAATTTTTGCTGTGAGTTGTCTTAGCTCTGCGGGTGAGAAGGGATGACTGTCTTCTGAGGCTGATACTGTGTCTGGCATAGGGCTAATAGGCAATGAAATACCCCTTCATGATAACAGTAATGCGTTGGCTTGGCTGCCTAGTCGGCGAAGGTCACTACATGTTGTTTAACTTCATCTGATGCGAAGGCTTGTTTGGCACCGATTTTATAGATTTTAAAGTAATCTTCACAGCTCAGGCTGAATTCCTCCATCACTATACGGCACCTCGTTTTTCATGGTGGTATTTGAGACGGTACGATTATCTGTATTAATGGTAATGGGCAGTGCATCATCACAGAAGTCTTTCAGTGGGGGCTGATCAAACTTATCTACTGCTTTAGTTTGGATATTACTGCTGAGGCAGATCTCTAGGCCAATGTTCAGCCGTTTGACTATGTCATAGGCCCCGATGCCCTGTAATATAAATGCCATGACCCACACGCTCGGCTTTAAGCATAGTAACGCCTCACTAAGAGGCAAATAATAGCGGGTTAAAATAAGCGACGAAGGAGCAAAAACCAACCGTTATTTGTCCTTTTATGTGACTTGTTATATTTTTTACATTACAATGTACGACATTACCGTACATAAATAGCGAGATGACGATGAACAGCATAAGCGTAAACCAGTTTAGAGACAACTTAAAAACATATGTTGAACAAACGGTTAGTGAACATGAACCGATAAAGGTTACCCGACGCGCTGGAGATGACTTTATTGTTATGAGTGCAGATGATTGGGAAAGAGAACAAGAAACCTTGCATGTATTACAAAGCAGTAATTTAATGAAACAAATGGCTGAGTCTATGAACACTCATAAAAGTAATAAAGGCTACAAACCAACAAAAGAGCAGTTAAATGAGATCACTAGTCTTTGAAGGTAAAACTTGGTTTGTTTATGAGCAACTTAGAGAAAAAGATAAAAAACTTCATAAGGCGTTGTGTAAATTATTAAAGGAAATAATGTGTTCAGATCCAGCTAGTGGGTTAGGTAAACCAGAACCCTTAAAACATAATTTATCTGGATTATGGTCTAAGCGCATTTCCCAGAAAGACAGATTAATTTATAAGTTTGATGATGAATATATCTATATTTTCGCAATAGGCGGACATTACGACCAACATTAGAAAAATGTAACAGCATCAAATACGTTTCGACTCAGCCTTTGTTCTCTAGCGTGTAGGGTGATGTAAAGCCTTTTTCGATGGCATAATTTACATAGGGAATAAATTCATGGCAAAAGCCTGCTAGCTCGGCCCCAGCAAGATCGAAGGCTACCACGCCCTTATTTAGGTAGTGAGCACCCGCATTGATAACATTTTTGATGTTATTTTTGGGGAAAGTTCTCAAAATTGAGAAGATATAGTTACCTTTAATATCATAGATAGCCTCGGCACTTTTCATTACAGGCAGAGGCAAGTCAAAGCACATTAGATATGTCTTGGGAGCAATCATCATTGAGCAGATTTCATTGATATTTTGGCTGGAAATAGAGATGTTTTGCGAGTTAGTAAGATCAATAATTGTTTGTGGTCGAACGCTGCCATCTAAGTGAACGATGTAGATCGATCTTGGGTAAGCTTGAATAATTCATGAGTCTCTACTTTTACTGAATAGTCCCAATATGAATGTCGATTAAATTAGGCTGATTAAGGCTTATTGAAGGCAAAGCCTATTTGTCTTCATTTAGAGATAGCGTATAAAGTTACAGGCTTGATAATCAATAGTTTAAGGGGCTTGGTAGAAACTCCAAAACCATATTATTGCGATGATGCGAAGCGATTTTTCGGACTATAGTATTACCAATAAATGACTACAACGTTAACATTTTTAGTGCTTAGTCCGGTGTCGATTCAGGCCGCTGAACATTCAAGTTTGGTTGGTTTTATATCATGGCTTGGTTTATTATCACTGTGTTATTTAAATCAAGCTATTTGAGCCAAACAGAGTTTTTGGTTCTAGTCAATTTAAGTTGAATCCACATTGCTGCAATCTTGCTGGACATGGGTCAATAGTTTCGAGCTATGACATCATTACAGTATTTTTTATTTAAATTTATAGAGCCAAACCATGATAGAGATTACTCAAGTTTATAAAACGCGCATAGAACAGGTGTCATTGAATGTATGTAATGTTGTTCTTCCCATGGATAAGCTCCCTGATAATTTGTTGGAAGCCTACGCTAGTCTCTGCCAAAAGTTGATAGAAGACAGTGATGAGAAGTTTATCAAAATCTGGCGAGCTCTACCTAATAGTGCCAAAGCGCAATTGCCACAGGCCGATTTTCATGGTTTCTATATTGCTAATGCATGGATACAGCTGAGCCGAGTGGCACAAGATATGTCAGAAATGGCCGAGAGTGATGAGAGCATAGATGAGAAAGAGTACAAGGGCATCTTTACTCGTATTGCTGATGATTCACTCAAGGATTGTTCAAAAAAATTGAAAAAATCTCGTACCGATAGAAGGCTACTTAACAGTATCAAGGCGGTTATCGACGGCAAATAATTGTCGAACCTGATTATAAATATGCTGATAATTTATTAGCTGTGCACCATCGCATTCCAAAACAGCAGGAAGCTGGCTTCTTGGTGCTGTGGGTCTTGCCATTTTTCGGGATTATCCAGAAAGAAGCGTGTGGCAGCCAGAAACTGACCGTGGCTGTTATCTTGCATCAGGGCCAAAGGGTAATTGGCCAACAAGCCTAAGATCTGGCCTTTTTGCATCAGTTTAGCCATAAAGCCGAGTATCGAGTTCATGGCTTGATCTCTGACTTCAGGGGCTATGGATGGGGACATGGAGTACTGTTGAAAAAACGCCTGCTTTAACGGATTATCTATGGCCCATTGTATGGCGCTGGTCCACAGGTGTTTGGCATCTTGCTGTAAGTCGCCACTGTTTGTTATTGAAGCTTGAATCGCATCGGCAAATTCCTGCTTGATATTGAGAAAAAGGTGATTCATCAGCTTATCTTTCGATGAAAAATGATGAAATAGAGTGCCAGTGGCCACTCCCGCTTGCTTGGCTATAGATGCGGTAGAGGTGGCATAGAAACCTTGACTGACAAATAGGGCTAACGCGGTATCTAGTATGGCTTGTTTTTTATCTGATGTTTGCATTAACGTAGAAAAAACTTATATAGCAGTGCTTGAATGCTTTTGCCATAGGGAGGATGAACCAACTTGCCAGTGTTGAGCTTGCCACGACTCAATACCGTTTTGGCATGACTCAGGGTTAAGAAGCCTTCCTTACCATGATAGTGGCCCATACCCGAGGGGCCGATACCACCGAATGGTGCATCGTCAGCTGCTACATGGAACACGGTTTCATTGATACACACACCACCAGAATGGGTGTTGTTAAGGATATTTTCTTGAGTCTGTGCATCGAAGCTCATGATATAAAGTGCCAATGGACGGGGACGGTCGTTGATGTATTGTATTGAATCATTCAGGGTCTCATAACCTAAAATAGGCAGTAAGGGGCCGAAAATTTCGTCTTGCATCAAAATCATCTCATCGTTGACATCAGTGATCAGTTGCGTCGGTATTTTGCGTTTAGCGGTGTCGATAGCCTCATCATTGGCTGAGACCACTGTGGCGCCTTTACTTTTGGCATCTTCAAGCACTGAGATCAGACGATCAAACTGACGCTGATTGATGATGGCACCATAATCCTTGTTGTCATGTACTTTACCGTACATGTCATTGAATTTTTTCTGATAAGCGGTGATGAATAGGGCTTGTTTTTCTTTAGGTACTAATACGTAATCTGGTGCAACACAGATTTGACCTGAGTTTAAACATTTTCCATAGATCATACGCTCTACGGCGATATCTATGGACATATCTGGGGCGATAATAACAGGAGACTTGCCGCCTAACTCTAAAGTTACAGGGGTTAAGTTAGCGGCTGCAGCACGCATCACATGTTTTCCAACTGTGGTAGAGCCAGTAAATAATAAGTGATCGAATGCCAGCCCTGAGAATGCGGCGGCAACATCGGCTTGCCCTTCCACAATAGCAACCAATGATTGGTCGAAGATGCTAGCCAACATCTCCGCCAAAACTTTATTGGTCTCAGGTGTGAATTCTGACAGCTTAAGCATGGCGCGATTTCCCGCGCTTAAAGCGGTGATCAAGGGGCCAATTGAGAGCATGACAGGGAAGTTCCATGGCACTATGATGCCAACCACGCCAACGGGCTGATAATGTACTTTTATCTTGGCTGGAGCCAACAAAAGACCGGCATGACGAGAGCTAGGTTTCATCCATTTTTTTAGGTTTTTGAGGCTGTAGTTAATGTTGTTGATACAGGGCATGATATCTGAGATGAGTGTGTCATCGATTGAGCGGCTGCCATAATCTCTGTTGAGTGCATCGGCCAGTGGTTGTTGAAAAGTCAGCAAAGCTTGCTTGAGTTCTTTGAGCTGTTTGATTCTCAATGCATAAGTTGGAGCGGGATCTGAGCGATAGCTGGCTCTTTGCTGCCTGAGTAACGCATTGAGTTGTGATTGCATCGCTGCTTTATTGTCTGTCTCAATAGGCATATTCATCTGCTTATAGCTCCTGATCTGTATCCTGTTTAGTCGATTATAGTTTGCAACTGCTAAAGCTACCAACTAACCGACTGATTAGTCAGTTAGTTGGCGGTATGTTAATTCACTATGGGCTTAAAATCTACTATTGTTTGTTGTCAGTCGAGCCTCAGATTTGTACATAGTAGAAATTTTAATCAACTTGTATGTCACCAAAACTGTTGATTGAATGGCGTTGTTGCCTAAAAAGAGTGAACTTTTCTCCATAATGATGATCAGATCACCCTAATGGATAATGATCTTAGAGCATCATGGGTAAAGCTAAGCATATAATCGTCAACTGGAAAGAGTACAACAAGGTACTGCTCAATGGTGGTTCAGTGTCATTAAATCTAAGGGAGGCCACTCTGGGTCTCCGGTATATTCTCTTTGAGAAGGAAATTTCATGTTTAATAGAACTCTACTAGCAACAACGTTAGCAGTTGTAACCACGTTAACTGTAACCTTCGACGTATCGTCTTCAGGTCTATTTGGTATGAAGCCAAAACCAGCAGCGAATGCTCCATTAGGTTATATCATATCTAACCCATATGAGAATGCGCCTCTTACAGCTTTAGTAACACTAGGAGGCCACAAAATATCTAATGTATCTGTAACAGTACATGCTGATGATGAAGATGGAATACCAATATCATATAACGTTGCGGATAACCGCATCCTCAATGAAGGTGGCGTACCGGTATTCGGTTTATACCCTGATTTTTACAATACCTTCACAGTCAACTGGACTGAGAATGGAGAACACAAGACTTATGACTATAATATGTTGACTCCAGATATCGATATGGGTTTCACAGAAGGTCAGTTTGCTAAAGCCCCTATTATAAAAGTAGATCATGTAGATGCGGACTTTAAAGATCGCCTGTACTTCGTTAATTTCACCAATAAGACGACTAAGGTGGCTAAGCTTACTCACAACAACGTAGAAGCTCAGGGGGCATTTAACTGGGATGGCGTACCCATGTTCTTCATGATTGATACTGTAGGTGATATCCGTTGGTATATGAACCCGTATACAACTCATGATTCTAACCACTATGAGAAAGCTGGTTATGCAATGGGTATGAATATTACTGCTGAAGGCAATATGACTTGGGTACAGGGTCAAGGTTGGAAAGAAATGTCTCTTATGGGGCAGATGATTTTTGAGCATAGCCTTCCAGGTGATTACATTGATGCTTCTCATGAAGGTATCCAGGTGGAGAACGGTAACTACCTATTGCGAGTAGCTAAGAAAGACTACAAGTCTCCTTACACAGGCAAGACAGTAAACACTGTTCGTGATTTCATCATCGAAGTTGATTCTCGCGGCATGCTAGTTGATGAGTGGGATCTAAACGTCATCCTCGATCCTATGCGTGATGCTGCTCTGTTATCTCTTGATGCTGGCGCAGTATGTCTAAATATTGATATCGACCAATCCGGTCATCAGGCAACGATGGAAGATATTCACTCTGCTCCTTATGGTGATATCCATGGCGTACAAACAGGGCGTAACTGGGCTCACGTCAACTCTATAGATTATGATCCCGTTGATGATTCCATCATTATATCTTCACGCCATCAGTCGGCTGTCATCAAGATTGGTCGTGACAAAAAAGTGAAGTGGATTCTAGGTGCTCCTCGTGGTTGGAAAAATGGCCTAGAAAGCAAGGTACTGACTCCTGTTGATCCCAAAGGTAACAAACTTAAGTGTGATGATGCACGTTGCTACGACACTGATTTCGATTACTCTTGGACTTCACATACTGCTTACAAAGTAGATGAGAAGAACACTTGGACTGTATTTGATAATGGTGATGGTCGCTTCTTAGAACAGCCTATATTCCCGACAGAGAAATACTCTCGTGCAGTTGAATATAAGATCGATGACAAGGCGATGACAGTTGAGCAAATCTGGGAATATGGTAAAGATGAACTAGGCTATGAGGGCTACAGCCCTGTGACTTCTATCGTTAAGTACCAAGCTGATAAAGATTCAATAATGTCTTACTTTGCATCTGCTGGTTTATTCGGTATCGGAGGTGGTTACGGTAACATTAAGATGGATGAAACTACGGGTTTAGTTAAGTCGATTATCGTTGAGCACCGTTATGGTGAAACTGAACCTGCTGTTCGTATTAATATAGATGGTAATAATAAGTTTGCTACTGGTTACCGTGCACAAGTCATAATACCAAACAATATGTT
>JBAHZX010000075.1:0-7479 GCA_037132815.1 Shewanella sp. | reverse complement strand
CATTTTGGCAATTCGACGTGGGGTATCGATCAAGCTGTCATCCGTCAGATCCAGAGACATCAAGGTTAAGATCTCACGCATATGATGCTCGATCCTTTCTTTACGTTCCTCTGCGCTGAACTCTGAAGGGAGCATAGGTGTCTCGAGTCCTCGGGCCAGTAATGCCGTTTGAACTTGTAGTGCTGATTCACTGAGCTGTGCTTCTTTCGATGTCATAGTGTCCTCCACTATATAGACAGTGGTTATTTTCGATACGTTTTATGCTGAAATGTCGAGTGTCACTCCATCTAACTACACACCTTGAGCGAGCATTATCACGGAATAACAACGGACGAGAAGGATACTCTTCATTGTTGATAAATTATACCATGAAACTGTATGGCTATAGCAAATAAGCTGATAGAGGCTGGGCCCCCACATTTTAATTTCTAGTTAATAGCAAGGTGGATCAGTGCTCATCATGCACTCATTGTAGGTTTGACAGTAAATGAATAGCGAGCTGTATTTCCATCTTTACCAGTACAAATCACTTATGACCCACCATAAATAAACACTATTCTCTATTGGATTTTCTATTAAATTCCAATCTGTTTTCGTACATATTAGTAACAATATCCGTGCAGCCATAGCCTCTGGTTTACCTCATTTAATTAAAAGTAATTTAAAAGCATGACTGGGTTAACACTTTAGCAAAAAAACTAGGTTTAATCGCGATTATTGTCCGTTTAAGATCAATATTTTTTCCATAGAACCTCTATCATACTGCCACGAAAAATTGTTGGATGCTTTTGGAATAATTGGTGCAGAAAAGACCTATACCAACAAATGGTTAACATTTTCTACGTCAAAGATGAGGATAAGCATTCTTAGTACTTAACGATCCCTTCACTGGAGTAAAAATGAAGAAGCAACAGCCTGATCTGAACCGCAGATCTTTGCTGAAAGCACTCACCATAGGTGGCACGGCATCAGTCGCCATTGCCGCTACCGGTATGAGTGCCGCTCAAGCAACTGAGAGTAATACAGGCACAAAAAGTGCTAGTGGTTATCATGAAACTACACATATACGTAGTTATTACAATAGCTTGAGAAGCTAATTAGGAGAGTTTTAGATATGCAGTTAACTCGCAAATCTAACGAGGCATCTAAAGTCGAAAAGAAGACTCTAGGAATTAGCCGTCGTCAGTTTATAAAACATGCTGGTATCACCTCGGGTGGTATTGCAGCAGCTTCACTCTTGGGTACAGGCATGATGCGTCGTGCAGAAGCCAAAGATGTTCCACATGATGCACCCATCGAAATCAAGCGCACAGTATGTAGTGCCTGCGCAGTGGGCTGTGGTCTTTACGCCGAAGTTCAAAATGGTGTCTGGACTGGACAGGAGCCAGCGTTCGATCACCCATTCAATTCAGGTGGACATTGTGCTAAAGGCGCTGCGGTGCGTGAACATGGTCACGGTGAGAAGCGTCTTAAATACCCAATGAAACTTGTCGATGGCAAGTGGAAGAAACTATCTTGGGAGCAAGCTTTCAACGAAGTTGGCGACAAGATGCTGAATATCCGTAAAGAGTCAGGTCCTGATTCGCTTTACTTTATGGGTAGCGCTAAGTTCTCGAATGAAGGCTGTTACATGTACCGTAAGTTTGCGGCTATGTGGGGCACCAATAACGTCGATCACTCTGCTCGAATCTGTCACTCTACCACGGTAGCTGGTGTTGCAAACACTTGGGGCTACGGTGCGCAAACTAACTCTTTCAATGATATTCAGAATGCAAACGCAATCTTCTTCATCGGGGCTAACCCGGCCGAAGCGCATCCCGTTGCTATGCAGCATATTCTGATCGCAAAAGAGAAGAATAATGCTAAAATAATTGTTGTCGATCCACGTTTTTCACGGACCGCAGCTCACTCTGATCTGCACTGTGCACTTCGTCCCGGTACCGATATTCCATTCATTTACGGTATGCTTTGGCATATTTTCGAAAATGGTTGGGAAGATAAAACCTTTATCAAAGAGCGGGTGTTCGAGATGGACACGATTCGTGAAGAAGCGAAGAAATTCCCACCTAAAGAAGTTGAACATGTCACCGGCGTAAGTGAAGAAAAAGTTTACCAAGCGGCGAAGCTAATGGCTGATAACCGTCCTGGTACTGTTGTCTGGTGTATGGGCGGTACTCAACATCACGTGGGGAATGCTAACACTCGTGCTTATTGTATCCTTCAACTTGCCTTAGGTAACATGGGTGTTAAGGGAGGGGGGACCAATATCTTCCGTGGTCACGATAATGTACAGGGCGCGACTGATTTAGGTCTATTATTCGATACGCTGCCGGGTTACTACGGTCTTAAGACGGGGTCTTGGAAGCATTGGTCTAATGTATGGGATCTTGAATTCGATTGGGTTAAGTCTCGTTTCGATCAAAACGAGTACCTAGGCCGCGTTCCTATGAATACTCCAGGTATTCCATGTTCTCGCTGGCATGACGGTGTACTCGAGACCCCTGAAGCATTAGCGCAGAAAGATCGCATTCGTATGGCATTTTTCTGGGGGCAATCGGTTAACACCGAAACGCGTCAGCGTGAAGTACGTGATGCATTGGATAAAATGGACACTATAGTGGTGGTGGACCCTTTCCCCACAATGGCGGGTGTTATGCACCGTCGTAAGAATGGGGTTTATCTGCTACCTGCATGTACTCAGTTTGAGACTGAAGGTTCAGTGTCTAACTCAGGCCGTAGCATACAGTGGCGTGAAAAAATTATTGAGCCATTGTTCGAGTCTAAGACCGATCTTGAAATCATGTATCGCCTGTCTCAGAAGCTTGGTTTTGCAAAAGAATTCACTAAGCGTATCAATAAAGATGACAATGATATATTAGTTATCGAAGACATTACTCGCGAAATAAACCGCGGTATGTGGACAATAGGCATGTCAGGTCAGAGCCCTGAGCGTCTGAAGATGCACACTCAAAACTGGGGAACCTTTAGCAACAAGACCCTTGAAGCAGTTGGCGGTCCCGCTAAGGGGGAGACTTACGGCCTACCTTGGCCATGTTGGGGTACTCCTGAGCAGAAGCATCCAGGGACTCAAATTCTTTATAACACAAACAGGCATGTACTTGAGGGCGGCGGTAACTTCCGTGCTCGTTTTGGTGTTGAGTATAAAGGTAAGAATCTACTTGCCGAAGGCAGCTTCTCTAAAGGCTCTGAAATCACGGATGGGTACCCCGAATTTACCTCGCAGATGCTTAAACAGCTTGGCTGGTGGGACGATCTAACGGCAACAGAGAAAGCTGAAGCCGAAGGTAAGAACTGGAAGACAGATATTTCTGGCGGTATTCAACGAGTAGCAATGAAGCACGGTTGTATCCCTTACGGTAATGCTAAAGCCCGTTGTATCGTGTGGACATTCCCTGATCAGGCACCCGTTCACCGTGAGCCGTTATACACGCCTCGTCGTGATCTAGTTTCTAAATATCCTACTTATGATGATATGCAGATCCATCGTCTACCGACTCTGTATAAATCTATTCAAGAGAAAGATACCACAGCTCAGTATCCACTAGGATTGACCTCAGGTCGTCTAGTTGAGTATGAAGGTGGTGGTGAAGAATCTCGTTCTAATCCATGGCTTGCAGAGCTTCAACAGGAAATGTTTGTTGAAATTAACCCTGCCGATGCCGCTGATCGCGGGATCCGAAACGGTGATACTGTTTGGCTTGAAGGTGCTGAAGGGGGTCGAATTAAGATCAAGGCTATGGTGACGCCACGCGTAACGCCTGGTGTGACTTGGATGCCTTATCACTTCGCCGGTGAGATGCACGGTGAGAGTTTGGCTGCTAACTACCCAGAAGGTACGGTTCCGTATGTTATTGGTGAGTCTGCGAATACTGCAATGACTTATGGTTATGATCCTGTGACTCAAATGCAGGAAACCAAGGCATCGCTTTGTCAGATAGTAAAAGCATAAGCTAGGAGAATTGCCATTATGGCTACAATGAAATTTTTATGTGATACCAAGCGCTGCATCGAGTGTAATGGTTGTGTCACAGCTTGTAAGAACGAAAACGACTCAGCACTTGAGTGGGGCATTCAACGTCGCCGTGTTGTGACCATCAATGATGGTTTGCCAGGTGAAGCCTCTATCTCAGTAGCATGTATGCACTGTACCGATGCACCTTGTGCGGCTGTATGCCCTACAAACTGCTTCTACAAGACCGTAGATGGCTTAACACTCCATAATAAGGATACTTGTATCGGCTGTGGTTACTGTTTGTATGCTTGTCCATTCGGGGCCCCTCAGTTCCCTAAAAGTGGGGCTTTTGGTAGTCGCGGTAAGATGGATAAGTGTACTTTCTGTGCTGGTGGCCCAGAAGATAATCACTCAGATGCAGAGCGTCAAAAGTACGGTTCAAACCGTATCGCTGAAGGTAAACTACCTATGTGTGCTGAGCTTTGCGCGACTAAAGCTCTGCTTGCTGGTGATGCTGAAATTATCTCATCCATTTTCCGTGAGCGTGTGGCTTACCGTAGTTCTGAAAATGCAATTTGGGGTCAATAGACCTGCTGCGTATTTCTAAGGATTTAATATGAACAAATTGCTCAAACAAATAGGCTTAAGCTTGGTGCTGATATTTAGTGCTATCGGTTTAGCTCAAGCAAGTTCCTCTAAGCAACCCGTTTCGACAGATGACCAAATCTGGTCACAGCTAAAAGCTGGTGCCACTGGTGAAACTACCTCTCTAGGTGAGTTCCACAACCAGCCAATCAACCCCTATGATCTTCGTGTCCTTGAGTTACGTAGTGACATATTAGCGCCTGCATTAATGGCAGCGTTATTTGGCATGATCATCATTTTCATCTTGTTTATCAAGGTGAATGGTATATCTAAACTTCACGGGGGGTACTCTGGAAAACTGGTTTACCGTTGGTCTAAGCTCGATCTATCTATTCATTGGCTTGGCGCTATTCCCTGTCTGCTGTTGATTATAACGGGTTTGTCGTTACTGGCTGGTCGTTTCTTCTTCCAACCTTATATGCCTGAGAGTCTGTGGCCTGGCTTTATCTATGCAGCCAAACAGATACATGACTTTGTAGCGATTCCTTTCATGCTAGGTTGGGCGTTGATGATCACATTTTGGGCCAAAAACCAGCTACCTAAGATGTATGACATCAAGTGGATGCTAGTCGTTGGTGGTTACATCAACTTCGGTCCATTCAAAGGTAAGCACCCAGATGCTGGTTTTGCAAATGCTGGTGAGAAGCTGTGGTTCTGGGCTTTTGCAGTATTTGGACTGCTGATTTCGGCTACTGGCATGATGTTGTTATTCCCAAACTTGTTCGAGCCTAGCCGTAACCTTAGTTTGATTGCACTGATACTGCATTCGGTCAGTGCTATTATTATCACAGCTTTCTCTATCGTACATATCTTTATGGCTACGGTGATGTCTGAAGGTGGTATGGAATGTATGGTCTCAGGCTATTGCGACGAGACTTGGGCAACACAGCACCACAACCTTTGGTTCGATGAAATTAAAGAGAACGGTACACTAAAGTATAGAGACTAATTTTAGTGAAAAACACCTAGAACTTAGGTCCTAGGAACGTCTAAAAAACACCCCCGCAGGAAACTATTGGGGTGTTTTTTGTTTGATGCTGGCTTCAAGTTAAGGATAAAATGTCGATTAATATTATTTACAGTGCTAAGTTATAACTTATAACCATTTCACATTTTACCTCTAACTTAAATGGTAATCTGTGCACTTCTTTTTTATTGCCTCGATTCATCATAAACTCCGTTTTCTGATAACGAGCAGTTTGGAATTTTATGTCTTCTATTATTCAGTCAAGTCACAGTAAAATTATAAAGCCCTATCAGGCAAATATTACAGTCCCCAATTGGATGCTCGGTGCTATGGAGCGAGTGATGCAGTTCTATGTGGACAAAAATCTGCGACTAGATACTCAATCTGCTGACATGATGCCTGAGCCGGTAGAGGGCAAAAAATACATGCTCTATGCTCATATACCTTTCTGCCATACGCTCTGTTCATTTTGTACTTTCCATCGTTTCCTGTTTAAAGAAGACAAGGCTCGTGCTTACTTTATCTCGTTACGTAAAGAGATGGATATGGTTAAAGCACTTGGATACGATTTTGAGTCTATGTATATCGGCGGTGGAACGACGACCGTGCTGGAGGACGAGCTTGCCCGTACTATAGAGCATGCGAAGAAGTTATTCCCTAGTATTAAAGAGGTCTCTTGTGAGTCTGATCCACAGCACCTGGACAGTCCAAAATTCAAGCAGTTAGAGGGGCTGGTGGATCGCATGTCTATCGGTGTCCAGAGTTTCAACGATGACATTCTTACCATGACAGATCGCATCGATAAGTTTGGATCTGGTCAACAAGTATTCGACAGAATCATGGCTGCTAAAGATTTATTTCCGATCATTAACGTTGATTTAATCTTTGGCTTTAGAGGTCAAACAGATGAAGTTATACAATATGATCTGGATATGGCTTCTAAATTGGACCCTCGTCAGATCACCACCTATCCACTGATGATCACCCCTCAGACTCGTAAAAGTGTTAAGGGTAAGCTGGCTGCATCTCAGGCAGATATGGCTCGCCAATATCGTCAAATATTAAATAGTTTAAATGGCCAATACACTCAACTCTCTTCATGGGCGTTTGGTAAGACTAACGATGAAGGTTTTGACGAGTACGTCATCGATTATGATGAATATTTAGGCGTTGGATCAGGCTCATTTAGTTTCTTAGATGATACCTTGTACGTAAATAACTTCTCATTGCGTAAGTATCATGAAAACATTGCTACAGGTAGAATGGGTGTCGAACAGCAGAAGAATTACAGCAAGAAAGATGTAATGCAGTATCGCTTCTTATTAGGTATGTTCTCAGGCCGCTTATCCCGTAAGTATTTTCGCGAAACCTTTGGCGTCAATCTAGACACAGCATTGTTTAAAGAGATGACTTCGATGAAATTAATGGGTGCCATTAAGAACGACCCCAGCGATCCTGATAACTTAATTATTACCGATAACGGTAAGATAATAGGGCTATTGATGATGAAGGAGTTCTACTCAGGCATGGATAATGTGCGCGCTCAACTACGTAAACCACTCAAACCATGTGATATGTAATTAGTATACCTGCGAAGTAGAACGAGTATATCTAAATCCTGATGGCCGTATATTGTTCTTAGCCAAGCCTATCTCAGTAAAATTTTTACTGAGATAACATATTTCTTGCTTCCACTGTCAGGTAACAGGTATCTTGACCTCGAATTCACCTTTAGGTTATTTCAATGTCCAATTTTATTTATTGCCCACCTACCGATCCTTTACTCGACATCATCTATCAAGATAAAGATATTTTAGTTGTCAATAAACCTTCCGGTCTACTTTCTGTACCGGGAAGAGCGCCTGAGCATAATGATAGTGTTTACAGCCGAGTT
>JBAHZX010000068.1:0-21735 GCA_037132815.1 Shewanella sp. | reverse complement strand
ATATCGGAATGCGGGTAAAAATGGCCACCGACAACAGAAACACCTGCCATTCACGCGTTAACTTTTCTCTCATTTAAATTTTTCTCTGTTTTTACACTGGCCAATGAACTTCAGGCCAAAGCTTGCCATCATCGTCATGGTATACGGTAATCTTAATCTTTGCGGCATAAGGAATATTCAATCTTTGTATATACACCGCGCTTTTTGGCATCTTCAGTAAGATTCTCAGTAATTGCTTAATCACACCACCGTGTGTCACTAATAAAATTCTCTTACCTTTGAATTCTGCGAGTAAGCTATTCCAAGCGATACTTAAACGGCTATCATAATTAGCGATGCTCTCGCCTCTCGGTGGTGTAGTTTGCCACGGAGAAGACCAAAACCGTTTAAGAGTGTCTTGATCTGTTTCCCAGACATCCTGCTTAAGTTTTCCGTCCCAATCACCAAAATTCAGCTCCATAAATTCAGCTTTAACAACTAGAGGTATATCGTGCCTATCAGAGTACTCCCGAGCGAACCGTTGACACCGCTGAAGCGATGAAGAAATCACCACCTCTGCAGTTTGACTGGCATCTATGGATGCCCACATCTGTTTAAGTCCTCTTTCGGTAATCGGAAAATCGACATGTCCACGAAAGCACTCACTCCCTTCGGGAAGGCCATGTCTCAGTAATTCTATTTGGGTTACATTTTGCATTCGTATTTTCTAATCTAATCAGTCTAAGTATTAGTTTTAACTACAATGGCCCTTAATAACATTGAATGGATCTACAAGTACATCTGGCAGCCATTCAAGAGTTACTGATTCGGCGTTGTTGCCAATTCCATTGCCATAGTGCCATGAAGGAATGTCCTGCACCAGATTAGAGAGCGTGCGCAGACACTCACCGTGACCCACTATTACAACATCTGAACCGATGTCACGATTCTGTAACTCTGCAAGAAACTCTTTAACTCTCCACTCGAGTACCTGCTCAGATTCAACTCCGATTAATTGGCTCATCTTGCGTTGGTATCTCTGATGGTACTCTTTCCAGTATTGTTCAAGTGCTGGATCTGAATCAACAATCTTTCCCTCTAGAATACCAAAACCTCGCTCACGGAGTCGTTTGTCGAGTTTTACGGGGACATGAATTCGTTTTGCGATAATATTTGCAGTTGCACTGGCTCGTCCTAAGTCACTGCTAAACAGCAATGGTGACTGTAAGGTAGGCAATATCATTTTATTCAGCCGCAACACCGCGCTATCAGTCAGGCGACTATCCAGCCAGCCCTGAATTCGACGCTGAAGATTCCATTCGGTCTGACCGTGACGTATCATAATTAGTCGCACAACTCACCCCGGAAGATCCTAGTTACCAATGACGGATTCGAAGGAAAGTACCAATGGATATAAGAGGCCAGTGTATTCCCTTTTTGCCAGACAGGATCTAGCTTTCTACCCCGCTGGGAAACGGGGTAACACCTTACCCCTTCTGTGGATTCTGTTTTCGAATAGTGAAAGGTGTGACCTCGAAACATTTCGCCTTTAATGATCTCCCCTTCAACCAAACCTAATGCCGCCAGTTTTGTCTGCATATGCGAGCAGGCATCTAATATACCAGTCATTTCAATAGAGTTTCCTTCAACGTCAGCCAAACTCTTATTGAGGTACAACATACCGCCACATTCCGCCAAAATGGGTTTATTGGAACTAACATGCTCACGAATCTGTATCTTTAACTCACTGTTTAGCTCGAGTTGCTGAAGGAATAGTTCCGGATAACCACCAGGAAAATAGAGAGCATCACAAACAGGCAGCCGCTCTCCCTCTATCGGTGAGAAAAAGCTGAGGTTAGCCCCCATCTCTATGAGAAGGTCTATGTTCGCCTGATAAATAAAGCTAAAAGCGGTATCGCTTGAGATTGCAATATTCCATCCCTGAAGGGATTTCTCAACTTTATGCTCAGATTGTAAACTGAATTCGACAGCAGGAGGAAACATAATATCCCCACACTCAGCCATCATCTTAGCAGCAAGATCCAGTCTTTCATCAAGATCCTCTAGTTCCTGTGCTTGCACTAGACCTAAGTGTCTTTCAGGTAGAGCTAAACCTCCATTTTTGGGCAGGTAACCACAAAATTTAAGCGAAGATGGCAACGCTTCCTTTAACATCTCAGCATGTCCGGCTGAGCCAACACGGTTGGCAAATACACCGTACATCTCAACCTCTTTACGAAAGTTTGCTAGACCATAAGCGACAGCACCAAAAGTCTGTGCCATGGAACCTGCATCTATCACCGCCATTACCGGAATGCCAAGCGTTACTGCGATATCCGCACTGGAACACTTGCCATCGAACATTCCCATGACCCCTTCAATAAGGATAAGGTCCGCCTCTTGTGCCGCTTCCGCCACCAGACGTTTGCAGTGTTCTTCACCGCACATCCAGAAATCGAGCTGATATACCGGATTACCTGATGCAAATGCCAGAAAATTAGGGTCAATAAAATCTGGACCTATTTTGAATACACGAACTTTTTTTCCTTGATTACTAAAATAGCGGGCCATGGCAGCCACAACGGTTGTTTTCCCGCTACCTGAGCTTGGTGCTGCTACGACAAGCGCTGGGCAACTGACTGTTTTTTTAGTCGACATTATTTCTCCCAAAGATCTAACTCAGGCCATAATTTCTTTAGATCAAGATGGTTTTCAATGGCATCAGCGACTCGGTTTATTCCATCTTCTCGCAATTGAGCAAAGTCACACCCTTTCGTTTCCCGCAGTCCTGCCCAGTGTAAAATTGCACCACATGCATCTGGAGATTCAAAAATGCCATGTAAGTAAGAGCCAAACACCTGGTTATTCATCCCCAGCGCACCGTCTTTACCATCTTCAAGGTCAAGAGGCGCATTACTGCTGATCCCAGTTGTAGTACCAGCGTGGATTTCATAGCCAAATACATCAACGGCTTCCTGTCCGGGAAGGGTTAACGTACCTTTGTTTTGTTTGATCTTTTTATTATTTTGTAATTCTGTTTCAAGAGGCAGGTATCCGAGTCCTTTGCTCTCACCAGCAGGCCCTTCAATACCAAGAGGATCAGCAATTAATTCACCCAACATCTGATAACCACCGCAAATGCCCATAACCTTGCCACCGAAGCGTAAATGACGCTCGATCTGTCTATCCCAACCCTGCTCTCGCACATAATCAAGTTCAGAGCGAATGCTTTTTGAGCCAGGAAGGATAATCAAATCTGCCGGCGGAAGAGGCTGATGTTTACCCACAAAGACCAAATCTACATTCGGATGCATTCTTAATGGATCAAAATCTGTATGGTTACTGATGCGCCGCAGTATAGGAACGACCACTTTTAAACTTGGCTCATCATTACACAGTTGACTGACGTTGATCGCATCTTCCGCTTCGAGCATAAGACCATGCAGATACGGAAGCACACCAATAACCATTTTCCCGGTCTTCTCTTCCAGCCACTCCAAACCGCTCTCCAGTAGAGTAATATCACCACGAAATCGATTGATGACAAAGCCGATAACACGTTTTTGCTCGCTTTCGCTAAGCAGTGCCAATGTTCCATACAAGTGTGCAAATACGCCGCCGCGATCAATATCAGCAACAATAATAACTGGAATATCTGCTTCTTCGGCAAACCCCATATTGGCAACGTCGTGATCTCTGAGGTTAATTTCCGCAGGACTGCCTGCACCTTCAATCATGACCGAATCGTATTTTTCTTGCAGACGATCAAAAGAGTCAATCACATACTTCATCACCTTGGGTTTGAACGCGTGATAAGACTTAGCGTCCATATCTTCTAACGCCTTACCATGAATAATAACCTGAGCTCCGATATCGGTATTTGGCTTAAGTAACACCGGATTCATATCAGTGGTGGGTTCAAGGTTACACGCATAAGCCTGTACCGCCTGTGCACGGCCAATTTCACCACCATCGACTGTTACCGCACTATTCAATGCCATATTTTGAGGCTTAAATGGCGCAACTTTTATACCTTTTCGAGCCAGCACGCGGCATAAGCCTGCAACCAGAACACTTTTACCAGCGTCAGAAGTGGTTCCCTGAACCATAAGTGCTTTAGAACACGACTGCATAATTATTCCTAATTAAAATTCTTTATTAATATTACTCAAACCAAGGTGCTACTGCCTTATCTAAGCTAGCGACCAAAGCACTGTTTTGAATCCCTTGCTGCTCAGCGAATTCTAAAATGGCACCAAGTCCACATCCTTCTATAACGTAACCATCTTCATACATCCGAATGGCATGATATTTAGACTGATAGAATTCTACTTTGGGGATACGTATCTCACAGTTATTAGGCAGCGCCTCAGCAACCACTCTAGAATCAGGAGATTCAAAAACCCATCGCGTGGTTGCCACTGAAACATTTATCACCTTAATGCCTTCTCCCATCGCAATAACAGGTGCAAATATCATTGCTCCACCAGCAAAATTGACCTGTTCGAGATCATTGGCCAGCAAAGCACAGCACGCTCTCTGAACTGGATCTGAAAACACATTGCTGTCTGTATAGGCACTAGCCCGTAAAGGTAATTGAGCTGTTTTTTCTATAAGCTGGCTAAGCACTAAACGTTTCATCGCCAACTTTTTTTTGTCTTTGGTACTGCCGGCAAACCATAGTTTGCTATTAATCCACCGTTGTAACCACAGAGTCGCAAACGTAGTGCCACCAATTCCAGACTCTGCAATTAGGTGTTTTTCACCCTTCAGACTCTGCCGGCGTAACTCAGGAACTAGCGTATTTTGGATAAGTTTGGCTTCTTGACCTGTTTCACAGTAATAGGTAACAACCTCATCAACTTCACAGCCACTAAAATCAGGCTTTGAGTCTAAACCTAACTGATAACAATGCAGCCGGATCTTATGTCCTTGCTCCTGAAGAGCTTTAAATATTCCATGGACAAGAATCGCTGGAGTGACAGAGCCATTATCGAGAACTGGAGATGGAAGGTACTGCCCATTTAACAGAGTATTGGCTTTCCCACACGCGATAAGTTCAGTGTCTCTGGTCGGGTGAAGTAGCATTAACCCTTCTCCTGCACCCGCATCACTAATTTGGTGCAGATTTGCTATCGGAGCAACAGAATTCAGGGTGATATAATTGAGCCAACACATAATGACACTCCTTAATATTTACCTTTCAGATGCATAGGAAGGCCCGCTGTAACCAAAGTTACTTTAGCGACCCTTGCAGCAATGGCCTGATGTAACCAACCTGCTTCATCCACATACCGTCGGCTCATTTCTCCCATAGGAATGATGCCGCAGCCAACTTCGTTAGTCACCAGAATGACCTGTCCAGGCAGTTCTTCCAGAGTTTTAAGCAACTCAAGTTTATAGTCAGTCCAACTCCACTCTGTACTTCCAAACAAACAGTTGCTTAACCAAAGCGTCAGACAATCAACCAGAATAAAATTGCCTATTTGGCTGTTCTTTTTCAGCTCAATAGAAAGGTTAAATGGCTCTTCAATAACAGTCCATTCTGATGGTCTCTGGGCTTTGTGCACCTCGACACGCTTAGCCATCTCTTCATCACGAACTTCAGCAGTCGCAATATAGATAACGGGTTTACCGGACTCTTTTACGACCCTCTCTGCATAGCTACTTTTACCTGAACGGGCACCACCTATAACCAGCTCTATCCTGTTTTTTTCAGTGCTCATACTGCACCTCTCTCTTCTCACTGATATGTTTCAGCGCACATTCTAGTTTTACCCATTGAAATTTATTAGCTGGAAGCCCAAAACGGATAGCGTTTTTCTCATCGCAAAGTCGGGTGAGTACTTGCTGCTTACACAACTTGTCATGGGACTGCACTGCATCAGGAAGATAAACGGTGGTAAACAGATGCGTACCCGCTTGGGGGCAATCTAGGTATCTGTTTAACAACTGATTTAATTTATCTGAAGCATTTATAATTCGCTTTCTTGTTTGTTGTTGCCAATGCAAATCAGAAAATGCTTGCTTCATCACCCAGCGCCCAGCGCCCGCCACAGTCCATGGACCGATATGCTCTTGCAATAGGGCCTTTATTTTTGGATCAGCAAAAACAAAACCAACTCGAGCCCCTGCTAAACCGAAGAACTTGCCCACAGAACGCAGAACTATCAGGTTTTCAAAATTAGATACCCACGTCAATACACTATTAGCTGGCGTAACATCAATAAAGGCTTCATCGACAATCAGCATCCCTCCTCGTAGTGCAAGTTGGTCCTTAATTCCTAGGATAATCACCGGCTCTAAGCATTTTCCAGTCGGATTATTTGGATTGATCACGATAACGACATCACATCTGTTGACCAACTCAGTCGAGGGCTCGTCATCATAAAACAAGATTTCCCAGTTCAATTGGTTTTTTTTAAAGCCACACCAAGCATACTCGTGTTCTTTATACCCCACGGAGGGTAAAGCTACGACACCACAGCCACCAAACCTATGACAAAGCAGAGCTGGCAGAGCCATAATTGCAGCTTGGGACCCAGCAACAGTGTTAGGTTCTGTTGGTGCGTGATAATACTCTTGTGCCGCAGACTCAAGACCATCATTCATCTGCGGTAGCTGATTCCATACTGCTTCTGGGACATTGCCCACTGGATAGGTAAAAGGACTCACTCCTGTAGAAAGATCAATCCACTCACTAACATCAGAGCCATATTGGGTTGCTATTTGTATTAGATCCCCACCATGTTTAATTGCCATTAATTCACCCCGATCAAAACACAAATTAGCCACAAATAACTGAGATAGAAACTGCCACGTGAAACCAGCCGATTCGCCAAAGGAATATCCCGCCAACCAGCAACACTCCCAACGCCCATAGGTTTTTTATCGTGAAGTACACCGTGATAGTAGGTTGGTCCCCCAATAGTGATCCCCAACGCCCCAGCTCCGGTTGTCATCACCACCCCGCCATTTGGACTACTGCACTCTTTCGCCTGAGTATTCCAGCATTTCACTGCAGGAGTAAACTTTCCCTGACACGCATAAACAACGGCGGTAATACGGGCGGGAAACCACCCTAAAAAATCATCTAATTTAGCGGAAAGTCTACCGAAATAGAGATAACGTTCATTTTTATATCCCCACATCGCGTCCAGAGTGTTGGTCAGTCGGAGCAGTACGGCTCCTGAAGCTCCAAATAGGACAAACCAAAACATAGGCGCGAACACGGCATCGTTACCATTTTCTAGAGCCGATTCAATGGCAGATGAGGTAATCTCTTTCTCAGTCATGTTGTCAGTATTACGGCTAACAATCATTGAAACCTGAAAGCGCGCATCTTCAATATCGTGCTTTTTTAACGCTCTATAGATGTTCTCTGTATGTTCAATCAAGCTTCTGCCACCCAGCGTTAAATACAAAACAAAAACATTGAACACCAGACAAACGGCGATAGATAACTGCGCCAAAATGACTGTCAAAACAACGCATAAGCTGACCAGAGGAATGACAGCAAGAAACCAGGCTAATACTCCCTGCTTATATTCACTCAAAAAAGTGAACTTACGACACAAACACTCAATTTGCTTTGCGAAATGACCAAAACCAACCAGTGGATGAAAGCGGGTCGGTTCACCCAGAAATTTATCAAGCCACAAAGCCAGCACCAGAATAATAGCGCTAGCCAGCAAGCTATCAGCGAACGACAGTTCCCACCAGCTAAGCAACATCGGGACACTCACGGGATACGGTTTGCTCCGGCAATTCGAAAAACTCCGGAAGATAGCTATCTTTAGTAAGATAACCTTCATTCATCGCCCAAGAATGTACCTCTTTGTTCAGCGGAACCACTACCGCGTTCTCAAATACATCAGGTTGCTGTGCTGCAATGGACTTAGCAACAAAAATATTTTCAACTAATATCCAGTTTACTGTTGGAAGCTTATAACCGATAGGATCGCTTTTACGGCGTCCAACTAAGTAGTACTGATGGCTTGTTTCAAATATAAACTCTTCACACAGGGTTAATACTATTGAGTTTTTAGGAAGCATTTCCGGTGTGATACCAAATTGTCGCATCGCCTCTCTGACAAGTTGCTTTTTACTTCCCATCGGCATGGAAAATTTCCTAATATCCCACTGATTATCAAGCAGCGCCTGTTTCCAGATATTAAAAGAAGCACGGTCGCTGAAAGAGAGTCCTTTTTGCGTTGACAAGAATTTCAAATCTTCCCCATCAATCAAAGATTCAGTTGGCAAATCGACTATCGAAATCAATTCAGCCCCCTCATCCTGTAGGGCTCTTGCTCCGTGATATTCACCACAAATCAAAAAACGCGTGTCCGACAGTGCCTGTTTACTTCGCCAATCAAACTCACGGTTTTGCGTAACAACGTCACCAACAATTGTCAACGTTGGTCCTGTCAATTGATGACTTTCCATCAATTCTATAACCGTTTCTAGCGTAGCGATGAGGCAGGAGTGATCCGCTCGTGTCGCTGAACTAATTAATGCAATGGGTGTTTCTGGCTTTCTGCCATTTTTAATCAGTTTATCTACATGATCCGCAAGCTTCTTAGCTCCCATGTAAAGTACCAAGGTGCCACCCGCCTGACCTGATTCTCCCCATGAAGAGATAGTATTCAGGTGTTTATGTCCACTGACAAAGGTAACACTTGAAGCAATGCCACCACTGGTTAGCGGGAAACCAGAATATGAAGCAGCACCGAGTGCCGCAGTAATTCCCGGTATAATTTCATAAGCAATACCGTGTCGATTCAGATCGCGGCACTCTTCGGTCATGCGACCGAAAATGCAAGGGTCACCCGATTTTAAACGCGCAACACGTTTACCTGCCAGAGCAAATTCCATCACATCCGGATGCATACCGTAATCAATATGAGTGCCCTGATAACCAAGATAACCAACTTCATACATCTGTACATGATTTGGAACCAGAGAAAGAATGGCCGCACCAACCAGTTTGTCGTAGCAAACTACATCGCACTCAGTTAGCAATTGCTTGGCCTTACAGGTAAGCAAACCTGGATCACCTGGACCTGCACCAATTAAGTAAACCTTACCGTTATTCATGGGATACCTCTTATACTTAAACCTTGTCCGTATCCACGACTTTCGCTTGACGAAAAGCATGAGAGAAAGTCGGGTCATACAATTTTGAATCTACAAAATCATCAATCGCAAACACCTTGCTTACGATAATCATGGCGGTAGAACGAATATTAGCGTCATGCATTTTCTCTGCAATATCAGCCAAGGTGCCACGGATAATTTTTTGCTCCGGATGCGATGCTTTTTCTACAACACAAACTGGCCAGTTTTGCGGGTAAACATCACTGAGTTCGCGGACAACTTTACGGATCAGATTCGCGCTTAAGAACAAACACAAAGTCGCTTCATGTTTTGCCAGAGATTTTAGGTTCTCTTTTTCAGGAACAGGCGTTCTGCCAGATGCTCTACTAAGAATAATGGTCTGGCACTCTTCTGGCAGGGTTAATTCCTGACCTAGTGCCGCTGCTGAAGCTTGAAAGGATGAGACACCCGGTATCACTTTCCAGTCAATGCCTAACTCGTTCAGCTGCCGAGTTTGCTCTGCAAGTGAAGAGTAAATAGAGAGATCACCAGTCTGAACACGCGCAACATCCAGCCCCTGTTCAAAAGAGTCTTTATATACCTTCGTGATATCATCCAAGTCCATGTCGGCAGAGTTAAGCACCTTAGCGTCAGGGCTTGCCCGTTCAATCACGGCTTTGGGTACTAGACTTCCTGCGTACAAAATCACCGAACAGCTCTCGACAAGTTTTGCACCTTTCACTGTAATTAGATCCGGATCACCGGGACCTGCGCCAATAAAGTAAACCGTCATACTATTTCCTCACTATTAGATGAGTTTTGTTTTAGAGATCTGCCAGGAATCTGCCCTTCACGAGTCTCTCCGTCAGATAATGAATATTTGTTGTTGTAACCACGCGGGGTAATAATCCAGTTTTCAAAACGATAGCTGCTGTTATTACCCACGATAACCGCCGCATTCATGCCAAATTCCAGTTCAGTGAACTTTTCAAGAGTAGATAGTTGAACCGATTGCTCATCCCGGTAAGCGGCATTCACAACCGCTACAGGTGTTTGTCGATCCCGGTGTTGCAGTAAAATCTGTTGAGCTTCAAGGATCTGTTTTTGACGTTTCTTCGAACGCGGGTTATAAAAAGTGACCGCAAAGTCTGCTATCGCTGCGGCTTTTATTCGCTTAGTTATTACTTCCCACGGTGTTAATAAATCAGACAGTGAAATAGTGCAGCTGTCATGGCCTAAAGGGGCGCCTACCAGTGACGCACATGCATTCGCAGCGGTGATACCAGGAATTGTTTCCACTTCTATCTGGATATTATCTGTTGAGATCATCTCAAAAATGAGTGGAGCCATGGCGTACATACCAGCATCACCAGAGCAGACCAAAGCCACATTTTTACCTTTCTGCACTTGCTCAATAGCAGAAGCTGCACGCTGCCACTCTTTAGTCATGCCGGTGCGAACAAGCGTCTGAGTCTTGATAAGAGAAGCAACCATTTTCACATACGGCCCATACCCCACAACGACATCCGCATTTTTTACCACTTCCTGCGCACGGACAGACATTAAATCTAAACTGCCGGGACCTAACCCGACCAACGATAATTTAGCCACAACGACTCTCCTCAGCTGGCTCTTCTACTGCTGCAAAATATTTGTTATTGATAACCTGAGTAACTGGACGATTTTCAGCTAATGCCTTAAACAATTCTTGCCACTCCTCACCTGAAAACTCGTCTACGTTTCTGAGCCACTGAGCATTATTCACTGAAAGTATTTCGTTCGGATTACGCTCATAAATCACTAGTGTTGAGCGATTGCGACATGCACCTGCACACATGGTTCTGCTGATTTTAATTCTATGATTTCCTTTGGATAGCCCCATCTCTTTGAGTATTCCACGTAAATCATGCGCCAGATTCTTACTACCCGCTTTCGCACAACGTGTTCCCTCGCACAGAAGAATATGATGTCGGTGATGGAGCATCGGACGGTCTAGGTCAACATGCACAGGCTTACACTGAAAACCCTCAACAACTTCACTTCCATGAGCATTGAGCTTAATACCTGCGACATTCTTCTTATTGCCATGCAGCTCCTCAGCACCATGTTTCTTCTGACCAAACCAGTTCTTTCTTTTTTGCTGAACCAGTGACTCCGTAAACTTTTTACGACAGCAAGCAATAGTCATATTGAAGCCGTCTTGTTTAAATGCCCACTTAACAACAACCAACTTGTCTGTTTGACTTAACTTAAGTGCCGCAGCTTCAGCGACCGAATTACTGCCTGTTATCTTCTTTACAAAATCAGAAGGATTCTCAACTCCCTCAATACCATCCAGCTCTTCAGCAGCATAGGTGGTAAAAGGCCACTGCATACCTGCAGACAGCTCAAGTAGCCCTCGCTCATCTTTTTTTAGATCAATACTGGAGATGGCAGCAACAGAATCTAGCGATAAATTGAACTGTTCGCTGAATGTTTTAAGACCCGCCGTAAGAGTGGACAATGGTGTATTTCGGTCACAGCCCAGTCCCAGAACCAGTGATTTTGGATGCCAAAGCACCAGCTTATTTTCCCAACCTTTGACTCTCGGTGATTTTTTATCACTGATAAGGATGGCACCTTGATAAGCGGCACTGTCGATACCTTGCAGAGTCGAGTGAGTCAGAATATTGGCAGGCATGCGCTTATCAAATTTCCACCAAGTTTTATCTCCAGATTCCTGCACAATAATCACTGATTCATCGTTAACGACAGCAGCAGATACCGGCGTGATCGATGTTTCTGAAACCGCATCTAAAACCCATCCAAATGGTGATCCCAACATATCAACAGACACATTTTCAGACACATCTGAAGCCGTAGTAATCACTGGTGTTGCTTTTACTATATGTGCGACTCTCTGGGTTAGCTCATTAGCGCCACCACGATGTCCAGACAGTAGAGATATAGCAAATTTTGCTTGTTCATCCAGACAAACCACCGCTGGATCTTGACGCTTATTTTTTAACAGTGGACTGATAATTCTGGTCACTATGCCTGTGGCACAGATAAATATATGTCCATCATATTGGTCAAATTTTTCGTTAATAAAAATAGACAGTGGCAGCACCAAAAGCTTGCTCTGCGCACACTTTGATTTTGCCGACTCAGATACATATAAATCAGCAAACGGTAGCTTTCGCTTCAAGCGTATCCCCAGCTTAGCTCCGTTCATGGTAATCGCGTAGATGGCTAATCTCATCATTAACCCGCTTATGCTGCTACTTTGCCGCGTAACACACCTTTACGCGAACGGATAGAGAGTTGAACCATGGAGAAATATTTATGCTCTTCTGGTACCTCATCTAGGTTAGTAAAAATCTCTTGCTTGTCTGTACTTGCATAAGAAACATAGATAGCAGAGTCTTCTATTCCCAACTCTTTTAGCTTCGCCGCAAGTTTTGTCACCATACGCCCTACTTTGATGAGCATGATGGTATCGAACTCTTTAACCAGTGCCTCAAGACAATCAATGCCATAAGTAGCTGGAACAACACAAAAACGCTCTTTACCATCTGCCAATGGTATTCTTGTCGCTGCTGGAACCGCTGTAATAGAGGTCACTCCAGGTACGATAATAGGGATAACTTCTGGAGCTATTTCAGCCAGTTCATCCTGTATATAAGCCCAAGTACTATATACTGACGGGTCACCTTCGGTAACAAACACCACAGACTTGCCTTCTTTAAGATGAGCAAGAATGGTCAGAGCCGCTTCACGCCATGCCTGAACATTAATAGAAGCATCGCGAGTCATTGGAAAGTGTAAAAAGCAACGTTCGCCAGACAGCTCTTGCTCTGAAATCGCCCCTGCAACTATCTCCCAAGCAAAAGAGTCGGCTTTGCCTTTACTTTTTTCTGGAATGGCGACAACATCTGCTTCTTTGATTAGTCGTACCGCTTTAAGAGTGAGTAGTTCACTATCTCCGGTACCAAGTCCCACTGCGTATAATTGACCTAAACTGTTACTGCTCATGTGTTGCTCCTACACTGTCTTCTTCGTCTTTATTTACTAAAGAGGGTTTTATTAAGGAAAATAGATGAATGGGGTTTTCTGCCTGATAGCGCTGATAATGCGCCAAAGGCTGTGTCTGAGACACATTGATAACCTGAGTATCATGAGCAAGTTGGTTCTCTTTAGCCCATTGATACACTTCAACCACGGTATCAATGGTTACCGCTGATACCACTAATCGTCCTTCTGGATTAAGTCGTTGCCATGCTGTGGTTAAAATAAGGTCCATCTGACCACGGCTGCCACCAACAAATACCGCATCTGGATCAGGTAATTCATTAAGAGAATCTGGTGCTTGCCCCCGGATAAGAGTGACGTTATCCGTGCCGTGCGCACAAATATTCTCTTCAATACTGTCAAAACAGTTATCGTTACATTCAACAGCATAAACACCGCCATTCCAGCTAAGCTTTCCAGACTCAATTGCAACAGATCCAGATCCAGCGCCCACATCCCAAACGATATCTTCTGATTGGATTCTCAGCGTCGTTAGCACAAGATTTCTGACAGCCTGTTTTGTAATGAGGCCGTTTTGCGGCATACGCTTATTGAAGCTGGTATCCGAAGCAAACTGACCATTGCCTCCCCAGCGTTTTGACGTTCCCCTTTGAGAGACAACAACATTGAGTTTGTCGAATTCAATTTCACTAGTGGCAAGCTGTTTAACGGTAAAGGTACGAATTCTTTCTTCTACACCACCTAGTTGTTCACATACCGACAGTGACCAATGAATTTCGTTGTATTTGACAAGATGCTGTGCAAATAACTGCGGGGTGTTTTTGTAGTCAGTCAAAATTGCAAACA
The DNA here is from genome assembly GCA_037132815.1 of Shewanella sp. Classification (GTDB taxonomy): domain Bacteria; phylum Pseudomonadota; class Gammaproteobacteria; order Enterobacterales; family Shewanellaceae; genus Shewanella. The sequence goes on along the minus strand of JBAHZX010000068.1, from coordinate 7,803 downwards.
AGTTACCCTGCTGCATTTGACTGACCAGTCCGTTTAAGCTTCTTCCGTGACAAGACAAAAATCGAGCGTTATTCCACGGTATTCCAAGTCGGGTAAATGCTAACTGAGCAGAACTCTGAGTTGGAATAAAGCTAAGATCTTTTGCATCCATTTTATTAAGTAACGTCTTACCAACCCCAAAGAAAAGCGGGTCACCAGAGGCCAAAACAACAACATTGCCCTCTTCACTCTCATCAATCACCTGATTCATCCAGACAGCGAAACCCTGAGTCATATCAAGAAATAGACCTTCGAACTGCGGAAACCATTCAACATGTCGAGGATGACCCGCAACAACTCGCGCCTTAGACACTGCGTTTACTGCACGGCTTGTCAGGCTCAGACAACCATCTTCTGGAACACCGACAACCGTTATGCGTACATTTTTTTGAGACATAAAGTGCTATACCGTCTGATAAAGAAGTGCATGGACAGTAGAAACCACGATTGAGCTTCCGCCTTTGCGGCCAACACTGGCTATATAAGGGACTTTATTTTGTGCAATAAGTGCATTTTTTGACTCCTCGGCTTTAACAAAACCAACTGGAATCCCGACAATAAGTGCAGGCTTTGCTTCACCAGCTTCAACCATTCGCAAAATCTCAAAAAGCGCGGTTGGCGCGTTACCGATACCGACGATGGCACCATCGAGAAGACCCAAATCCCTTGCCTTTCTCATCGACCAAATAGCACGGGTATCATCATGCTCTTTAGCAGTAGCAATAACCATTCTGTCGCTGATGAAGCAGTAGGTTTCATTGCCATGAATAGAAAGGCGCGAAGCACTGATCCCACTCATGATCATCGTAACATCACTGATAATTGGACAACCTCTCTTTAAAGCTTCAATACCCTTCTCAACGGCACCGTCACTAAAACGGAACAACTTAGCCAATTCAAAATCGCCTGTTGTGTGAATAGCACGCCGTACCACAGGCCATTGGCTTTCATCAAATTGATGTCCACCATGGAACTCCATTATTTCATTATCAATAATCGAGAATGAACCATTTTCAATCTTCTGACCCTCACGAGTCATTTGCTGCATCTTGTTCATTACTTTTCCACCTGTTGTTCAATATTTTTAAACGTTGCAGTCTCTCTGACGGGATAACTCGCTAGCAGGGAACCATCAAAGTCTATAAGTAATACTTCAATACCAAGGACTGATTTTACGTACTTGTCCGACTGGTAAAATGTCTCGCGACATAAGCGGTTAAGAAACTGCTGAGCACTGGGGTCACGACGTACTAAATTGAGCACATGTCGCCCTGTATTTGCGTGAGCTATTTCACCACACAAGGCTTCGGATATGCCTTCATCACCCGCCAGTTGACTCAAAAGTTGAAAGTTAACAGCATGACCAGAAACATGAGTCATCATTCTCCCTGATATCAACTTCCCCATCTTTCCTATCATCACCACCATACTGACTCTTTGAAGCTGATAGCGCTTCGCGGCTCTAAGGCCTATGCCCATAAAATCACCGGCCTGGATAAACGCCATATCGTTCATTTCAGGAATAAGCTTCATCGCTGCTTTTTCAGAACGACTCCCTGTCGTTAGCACTACATGGTCAACACCATTTGCCGCTGCAATCTGACAAGCTTGAATGACGGATGCTGCATAAGCCGACGTTGAGTAAGGTTTGACAGTGCCTCTGGTTCCCAAAATTGAGATCCCTCCTATAAGGCCTAAACGTTCTGCTGTTGTCTCTTTAGCAGCTTCCTCACCTCCGGGGACAATGAAAGTCAACTCAACGCCCTTGCTTGTTCTTTCCTGAGCCAGTTCAATAGCAACCATGGCCATAATATTTGCTCTCGGTACGGGATTGATTGCTGGCTGCCCGACCTCAATTTCCAAACCCGGAAGTGTCACCTCAGCGACACCCTTACCACCCATTAGTTTTATGCCTTTCTCTGATGACCACCTTGCGCTGCACTGAATTTCTAAACCATGAGTACAATCTGGATCATCACCTGCATCTTTAATCACTCCAGCAACAACGGGATCAGTCCCTTCCAAACGCTTAAGAGTGAAGGTCGCTTTCTCTTTGTTCGGCAGTGTAATTTCAATATCTGAAAACACTTTCTGAGTAAGCAACATTTTTACCGCCGCTCTTGCCGCTGCCGCAGCACAGGCACCGGTTGTATATCCCCAGCGCAAGTCGGTTTTTTTCGATGAATGCTTAAGCTTTCCCACTATCTGTCTGCCTCAATATCACTGCTGCTGAAATCTCTGATTTAGCGCTAATGCTTGATAAAAAGATTTAGTCGTCGCCCGTGAAAAATCTAATTGATCCACCTTTATCACTTCGCTATCCATCACGGTGTAGTTTGGTCGCTCTGCTGGTGGAGTCGGTCTTTGGTTCATAGGACCCACCTGGTAAATGTAATAATCTGGATTTTGAAATAGCACGCTTTCTACATTAAACTTGGCTATTTTTCGCTTTTCTGGAGCAATCAACTTTCCACCAGCTGCCGTTATAATCCCATTCACAATGCTACGTTTCCCAGCAATGATAAATGGGACTTGGGTCACCTCAAAAATAACACTTGGTGTTTGTTTTAGTGGTTTTATCTGGCTTCTGACACGCTTCAGATCGGCGATCAATTTTGTCGCTTCTTTTTGTCGCTGCAACAGCTCACCAAGGTCTTGGATTTGTTCTAGCACCCCATCAAGATCGGTTGGATCGTACATAATCACATCTGCGTCAATCTGGGACGCTAAATGATCGGAAAAAAAACGGTTAGAGCTGATGATCAGCAGATCCGGCTCTAGCCCCTTTAGCAACTCTACATTGGGTTTAATATGAGAACCAATCTTCAATGCATTAGGAAAGTCGTGATTACTTCTAGTTACACCAACCACTTTATCCTGTGCATTTAACTGGATCACAATATCGCCTGCCGCTGGCGCTAGCAGTACAACCCTTTCATAACCCTTTCCTTCTTGTGCAAGAACACTATGAGCAAAAGTTAAAACTAGTAGTGTCAGTAGATACCGATACATCGTAGACCTCCGAAAGTAATTGAGTGGTGACATCGTCCCTAAGAACATCAAAAATAAGCTCACCATTTTTAAAGAAAAGAAAACGGTCGAAATAGCGGTGGGCTAAATTTACATCGTGAACTGAAGTAATTATGGTCTGTTGTAATTGATAGAGGTGACTAAAGATCTCCAGCGTATGGCGAACATCCAGACTCGAATTTGGCTCATCTAAGAAAATAATCGATGCTTCCTGATTTAGCACTCTGGCAATCATGACTCGACGTTTTTCACCACCAGACAGCTCTGCAAAGCTACGGTCTTTGTATTGAGTCATATCCAGTAACTTCAATAACTCCATGGTTTTATCTCTATCAACTTGCTGAAATTCTGTTCCCGTCATATGAACAAATCTTCCCAGCATAGCCACTTCAAGCACGCTAAATGGAAAAGAAATTTCTGAAAATTGAGGCAGCACAGAAAACAAGCGTGCCCTCAGGCTATGGGAGATGGTTTCTATCGCCTCTCCTTGGTAGTACACAGATTTTTTGTTTGGTTCTACTAGCCCAGCCAATAGGTTGATCAACGTACTTTTACCGCATCCATTTTCCCCCATAAGTGCCACTTTTTCACCTTCCGCTATCGCCAGTGAAGGGATGCTGAGTGAAAAATCACCTTTGCTATAAGCGAGGTTTTTGATTTCAATATTAGCCATTCCAGAAATGCTCCCTGCGTCGCTTTAACAAATAGAAGAAAAAGATCCCACCAAACATGGCGGTCAAAATACCCACAGGGAGTTCTGCACCACCAGGAATGATCACCCTTGAAAGGGTATCGGAAGCCATAAGCAGGAATGCACCAAACAAGCTTGAATAAAAGATATTGTTTTTCATATCGCTACCAAACAGGCTTCGAGATATATGAGGAACAATCAGACCAACAAAACCAATAATGCCACAGAAGCTAACCGCAACTGACACCAACAGAGTAGACAAAGTAAAGACGATGGTTCTTAGCTGATGGACATTAACCCCCAAGCTTTGAGCTGAATGTTCATCCAATGCCAGCACATTAAGTTTCATCGCGTTTTTGTTGAAGTAAGCAAAAATAAGTGCAAAAAGTGTGACGCTGACGAATAACCGATCCCAGGTCACCATAAAAATACCCCCCATCAACCAGTAGACAATGGAGTTAAGCGAATCTTCAAAATAGTACTTAGAAAAACTGATAATTGCCGAAGCTATAATGTTCATTACCACACCCGCCAATATCATGGTAATTGGATTAATTCTACCTGCCGTTATCGACATCCGATAAACCATCATCAACCCAGATATTCCTGTAACAAAGGCAAACACCGAGACAAGCTGCACTGGCGCACCCAAAGAGATAGCCAGAACAGCGCCCAAGGCTGAAGATGAAGCTGCACCAGTAGTGAAACTATCAGCCAATGGATTTTTTAGAGTCAACTGATAGATACTGCCACTCAAACCTAACATTGCACCGATAATCGCTGAAAACAGTACACGGGGCACTCTCAGCTCCATCAAAATACTGTACTCAATTGTTGACATTTCTAGAGGATTAATAAAATTTGGACCAATCAACATCGAGATCAGTAAACAAACAGTAAATATCGCTACCAGCAGCCATTTCATGTTTCTACCCTCTGTACAATACGGTTGGCGATAAACACCAACACAATATTAAGTAGCAGTAGAATAGCTAATGAGCTAAAACTGAATGACTCTGTTGCCAGCAGTGAAGAGCGGATCAAATCCACACTGTAAGTCAAAGGTGAAACCGCGGCGATCGCCTGAATAAACAATGGCATTTGGTTAACAGGGAATAAAGTGCCAGACAGAAACATCATTGGAGTGATAATAAACGAATTCATTGATGCCAAATCTCTGTGGTTCTTCATTTTTAGCGCAACAATAAGACCAATCAGAGCAAAGGCCATAAGATGAAAGAACAGCACTAGAAAAAACAGAAATGAATAGTTCAAGCTTATTCCACAAACAATACTGTAGATAATTACCACAAAGACTGGGATCATTCCCTTAGTCATACCGTACAGAACTTCACCTAAAATAATTTGCCAACGCTGATTCGGAGCTAATAGGTATTCTTCAAATATCTTCAGATAAAAACGACTGATATTGATTTCAGTCGCAATGTTGTAACTGTAGTTCATGCTGGACATCGCTAGTAATCCGGGCAAAAGAAAGACAATATAGTCAACACCTTCAACTGAAACTTCCTTCCCAACACCATAACCAAACGCCATTAAATACAGAAACGGAGGAATAGCGGCAGCTAGCACTACTCGTACTATTTTCTTCTTAAGAACCGTACATTCACGGTAATAAATACCTATCACGCCATCAAGCACTTTTGTTTAGCCTCGCTCCGGTGAAATGAAGGAAAACATCTTCGAGTGTGGTATCTCTGATACTTACAGGTATATTTTCAATCTCATTAAGTCTCTGTAGCGCTTGTGCTCTATCAGCAAAGAACTCTTGTTCTAATTCATCTTTTTCAATATCCAAAACGCACTGCCCAACCGCTTGCTTAAGACTTCCTGCAGTACCTTGTTTAATTATTTTTCCATCATTAATAAATATTACTTTTTCCGACAATTTTTCAGCTTCTTCGATGTAGTGCGTGGTCAGAAATATCGTACAGTCACGTTCACGATTTATTTTGGATAAAAAAGAGAGCATTTTGCGTCTTGCACGCGGGTCTAAACCTACAGTGGGTTCATCTAGGAAAAGTATCTTTGGGTCATGCATTAACGCTCTTGCAATAACCAATTTGCGTTTCATGCCTCCTGAGAGTTTGCCAGAGGGTTTATCTTTATGTTTCACTAAATCGGCAAACTCCAAACTCTCAGTTATTGCATTCCTTAACTCTTTACCCCGCATGTTGTACAGTAAACCGTGAACATAAAGGTTCTCAGATAAAGTCAGTTCTTTATCTATATTATTATGTTGAGGCACGACACCAATCATGCGTTTCAGACTCAACCGATTAGGATGATAATCTTTATTATCATAAAGAATCTGCCCCGAGCTAGGCTCTAACAAACCCGTTAACATCTTTATAATAGTTGTTTTCCCTGCACCGTTAGGTCCAAGAAACGCACATATTTCTCCACGATTAATAGAGAAGCTGACATCATCAACGGCTTTAGTCTTACCGAAAAATCGAGTTAAAGATCTAACATCGATAAGTACTTTTGCTCGATCAGAAATTTTGTTGTCTAAGTTCACTACACACCTAATTGTGTTAGAAAGTGTCGTCATCCCGTAAACGGCCTAAGCCCTTGGAATGACAATGTACTTTGGTTTTATCTACTAACTACTTAAGAGCAATATTTGCATCTCTTGCTGCATCAGCAAGGTGATTCACATAAATCTCTTGGATTGTATGTTTACTGCCTAACCCTTCTAATACAGGTGTGACCTTAATACCTGCTTTAGACAGCATCACTTTCCATGAATCTTCCCCATCACCGGCCATATCGTTGGTCGCATGATCGCCAGCAACTACCATTAGTGGCCTAACAGTGACAGCGGTTACTTTTTCATCCTGCATTTTTTTTAGAAGTGTATTGAAGGTAGGATGACCTTCAACCACACCCACATAGACTTTCACTTCAGGGTAGGTTTGGTTCATCAATTCACCCAGCTCGTAATACAAGCCTGTTGAAAGATGATCATTGCCGTGCCCCATATAAACGAGCGCGGTGTTGTTTTTCTTAGCCAGATTTATGTCTTCAGCAAGAGCATGAGTCAGTTTTTCCATGTCGTGATGATACTCATAGGCTTTACCCCAGGTACCCATCAGAGGACGGCCAATTGCGATCTTATTAAACGGTTTATATTTTGCCTTCACCGTCTCGATTGAAGCTAATGCATCAACGTAGGCTATAAGGTCGATAAATTCTTCGCCATGAGTTAGAAGCGTGGTCTGCACAACAATATTTTTATAGCCATCGTTTTGCAGGTCTGCCATTGTCCCTAGCACATTTTTTACATAGTAAAAGTCCTGAGGAACCTCAGGATGCTTCTGCTGATACGCTTCATCATCTTGTCTTAAATGCCACTTTTTTCGGATGATATTGGAGGTAAAAGCAAACTTTACCGGAGTATTGGGGTAAGCCTTTTCTACTTCATCTTTAATACCAATCAAAGAATCGACAGCTGAACTATAGGTTGTACCAAACGCAGCTAACACTATGGCCGACTTTTCTTCTTGCTGTATGACATCGGCAGCCATAGCAACAGAACATACTGTCGCAGCTGATACTATTGCAGTTGCGTTTTTTAAAATTCCTATTAGAAACTTTGATAATTGCATTTTCTACTTCCATTAGTTATATAACTGACTGTGAGCTGGTCATAAAGCTCACTCATATAAAGAAGGCAATAGAGTAGGAGGAAGGAAATATTGATATGACAAATAACCCCCGAGACACCCGCTCGCTTGCTTGCATACATCCTACAGGCAGGTTTCCTGACTTATGGGTCTTTGCTAATAAACTCCTTCCCGGAAAATCCCAGTGGATATAATGTTATCAGCTCGCCAATTACAGTTGCGGGTACAGTCCAAGACTCTCACTTGGTTCCCTTAGAAGTAGCTACAAACCAATTCTAACCTTTAGGAGTTGTTATATTGACACTTTAATAACTAAATAAACGTGATCCATACCATTTAATATATAAATTCCTTATTAAATTGTGATGCTTTATTTTAATTGAGACAAGTATA
>JBAHZX010000058.1:0-40831 GCA_037132815.1 Shewanella sp. | reverse complement strand
TATGGGGATCATTTGGTCGTTATGGTGGTTATGGTGCTGGGTTTGCGACCGGTCTACTCGGGTTCCTGCAGATATTTTGGGATTCAAACCGGCAGGCAATACAAGATAAAATATCGGCAACCGTGGTAATTGATATAAAAGGAAAAGGAGTTCTCGCTAAAAAAAACCTTAGCAGATAAATATCCCCGTTCTACTTCAAAGTGCAGCTTTCATCGTCGTTTGCCACCTATAAAAATCTTCGCTTTATAAGCGGAGATTTTTTATACTTATAATGTGCTGGAAAACTCTCTAATGCTGGTTTTCTAATTTAGGCACAAAAAATCTTAGACCAAAAAATAGATTATTCTGTATTACTTTCATAAGGGTAGGGGTATGGTCATGACTTTCACCACTTCTTAGTCAGAAAAAGGAAAAGAGTTTTGGGGAGTTGAATCTGAACGGTGCTTATATCATTTTATTCAGTGTAAGGATGATTTAAATATGAGGTGAGAGAGCAAAAATTTTGATTAAATTGAACTAAGAATGATATAACCGAGTGTGTTCTAACCACTGCCCTTACCATGTCAAGGTAGTGATCTAACCAACTGAGCCACGGTTGCATTGTGTCTTTCTTGTTGAAATTGGTTGCGGGAGCTGGATTTGAACCAACGACCTTCGGGTTATGAGCCCGACGAGCTACCATACTGCTCCATCCCGCGTCCGATTTACTCATTCCGTTTAGCTAATGCCTTGGAACGAGCGCTATAGTAGGAGTATGGTGCTTAGGTTGCAAGTAAAAAAAAACATTTATTGATTAAGCGGTGATTTGCTGTGCAAATGCACTTTTCTAGTGCGTAATAGGCAATAAAATCCTCTGCAATACTGCTAGTCGGTCGTTTTTTAATCGACGTTGACGTTCTTATTTGAGTTTTCCATTGTGGGGCTGATTTATTGTGCTGGGTTATCTTCTAAAGCTGCTTTATTGAAACCTAACTTTTGAATATATCTTAATCTTAATGCAAATAATATTGCCGCGCTGGTGAGCCCAGCGATTAATCCTATCCAAAATCCTTGCGCGCCCATGGCTGGAACCACCATATCAGTTTTAGCAAGTATATAGCCTATAACCATACCGATAGCCCAATAAGACACTAAGGTAATATAGAGAGCACTACGGGTGTCCTTGTATCCACGTAGGGCACCGGCAGCGACGACTTGTACCGAGTCTGATAACTGGTAAAGCGCAGCAAAGAACATCAAACTTCCAGCTAATGTCACCACCTCAGGGTTATTGTTATACAGATGAGCTATCTCAGTCCTGAAAAGTACAGTGATAACAGCTGTCAGTATGGCTAAAGTAAACGAAATGGTTAACCCGACTTTAGTGATTAATGCCGAAATTTCACTTTTATCTTGTCCTAAATAATAACCAACACGTATTGAGACGGCGATGCCGACTGAAAGTGGTAACATGAACACGATGGTTGAAAAGTTAAGGGCAATTTGGTGCCCTGCTACGACATTAGCACCAAGTGGTGCGAGCAAGAGGGCAATAACAGCAAACAGGCTGACCTCGAAGAACAAGGCCATTGCGATGGGAAAGCCATGTTTGGTCATATTCAAAATAGTATGCCAATGGGGCTTATGGAATGATTTAAAGGGGGCTAACTCTTTAAAGCGTTTATGCAGCTGCATATATATTACCATCGCAATCAACATGATCCAAAACACGATAGCGGTCGCAATACCGCATCCAGCACCGCCCATAGGCTCAATACCGAAGTGGCCATAAATGAATATATAATTTGCCGGGATATTAACCGCTAAACCGACAAAACCTATAACCATTGTAGGTAATGTATAAGAAATTCCTTCGCTACAGCCTCTAAGTACTTGATAAAGTACGAATGCAGGCACACCCCATGTGAAGCCATTAAGGTATCCAATACTCAAGCGTGCTAGTTCTGGGTCTAATTGCATCATGTTAAAAATGTTTTCAGAAAAATTGAGAAACAGGATCACACCTAGACTGCCAATTATGGCAATATAGGCAGCTTGAAAGGCAAGAGGTTGTATTGCTTTTTGGTTGTTTGCCCCATGATGGTGGGCAAATATTGGGGTAAATGCGATCAGTAACCCCTGAACAAATAGCAGTGCTGGCAACCATAAGCTAGTGCCTATTGCAACGGCAGCCATATCGATTGCATTCACTCGACCCGCCATCACTGTGTCGATAAAACCCATCAAGGTTTGCGTCACTTGGGCGATAAAAACAGGAAGTGCAAGTTGCACTAAACGTTTGGCCTGATAGCCGAATTGATTCATGGAAGCTGCCTTAAATACTAACGAGATAAAAATGTTTACAGGTATAGTTCAAGCCACGTGCAAAGTGGTCGCGATAAATAAGAACAATGGCTTTAATACACTTGAGATTGCTATTGGTCCCCATTTACGTAAAGGACTCATAACAGGCGCAAGTGTTGCAAATAATGGGGTCTGCTTAACGGTGACACGAGTTGAAGATGATAGGGTGTTTTTCGACGTAATGGAAGAGACATTAACTGTAACCAATCTTGTAAAATTACAAGTCGGGTCACAGGTGAACATCGAACGGTCGTTAACATTCGGCAGTGAGGTTGGGGGTCATATACTCTCAGGTCATATACATACACAGGCAAGAGTGTGTGGACTTAGTAACACTACAGAACATTTTAATATTGAACTTGAAGTCGATGAGAAGTGGATGAATTATATTCTTTATAAAGGCTTTGTGGGAGTGAATGGTTGTAGTCTTACCGTGGGAGCAACTACTGCAAAGCGTTTTATGCTGCATTTAATTCCGGAGACATTAAAGTTGACTAACTTGGATTTGCTTGACCTTGGCGATAAGATGAATATTGAAATAGACAGCCAAACACAGGCTATAGTCGATACTGTTGAGCGTGTGCTGGCACAAAAAAACATTACAGGTTAGTCATTGCTGCTTGTTGATTCTATTGGCTGTCAGTATGTTTATGGCCTCCTGAATATAGCCTCCGTTTAAATACTTTATCATTTTTATATTATGTTCCCATATAGCCTGTTGCCGTACGGCCGCCATCGATTGTAATAATCTGCCCTGATATATAATTGCTATCTATTAGAAATTGAACCGTGTTTGCAATGTCTACGGGTGAACCACACTTGGCTAAAGGGATCTGTTTAATGATAGATTTTTGAGCATCGTTGTGACCATTTGCTGGCCAAAGTATCGCGCCGGGTGCAATACCATTAACTCTGACATTGGGACCCATTTCTTGGGCTAAAGATAAGGTGGCCATCTGTAAGCCCGCCTTAGAAATAGAATATAGCCCATGGCCTTTAAGCGGTTTTTGGCCATGAATATCGAGCAAGTTAATGATTGTTCCATTATTTTTATTTAATAAAGGGAATAATCGTTGCGCTAAAAAGTAGGGTGCCAGAAGGTTTACGTTTAATAGGCGTTGACAGTCTTTGAACTGAGTATCGGCTAATGGGGTCGGGTAGAACTCTGATGCATTGTTAATAATAATCGAAAGATTGAACTTAGCAGCAGTCTCTGCCAAGGTATTTATGCCTTCCTCGGTTGAGAGATTAGCTTGTGCGCTGATACAAGAGTTTTCCCTTCTTATATTGAGTTCATGGCACAGGGATTTAGCCTCTTCGACAGAAGCTCCGTAATGAATAATGATATTATAGCCACTGGAATGAAGTTTAATCGTTATCTCACGACCTATTCGTTTTGCCGCACCCGTTACTAACGCCCACTGTGTCATGCTTATCTCTCTTTTTTTGTAGAAAATATGGAGCTAGATTGATTACCTTGACCTCCATCTCTAAGGCTAAGGTAAAAAGTAATCCTAGGTCTAGGTAATTTATTAAAAGTATGACACTAGGCCTAGTATTGAAATAGCTTAATATCATTGGTTTGAAGCAAGTATTAAGCTTGCACTCTAGGGGACAATTCTCGTAGAATTGTCCCCTAGCGCTTAAGGTGATTAAGACTCTGGTAATGGCTTACCCATTGGCGTTTATACTTTAACTCTGTATTAGCAAGTGGCCCTGCGTGGGGGTCACCACTGCATAAGGATTTTTCATGCCTGTTATTACACTTCCTGATGGAAGCAAACGTGAGTTTGCTAACCCTATTTCTACTCTAGATGTTGCCGCCGATATTGGTCCTGGTCTTGCGAAAGCTTGTATCGCTGGCCGAGTGAACGGTGAGCTTAAAGATGCTTGTGACATTATAGACACAGATTCTGAGTTATCAATTATCACAACTAAAGATGAAGAAGGGCTAAAGATACTTCGTCATTCATGTGCTCATCTACTTGGTCATGCATTCAAACAATTATGGCCTGAAGCTAAGATGGCTATCGGCCCGGTTATCGAGAATGGTTTTTATTATGATATTGACCTTGAGCACAAGCTGACCCAGGAAGACATAGATGCGTTGCAAAAGCGCATGACTCAATTGGCAAAAACCAACTATAAAGTTGAAAAACATGTAGGTAGTTGGCAAGTAGCCCGCGATACATTTGAAGCTCGTGGCGAAACATATAAAATGGCTATTTTGGATGAAAACATAAGCCAAGATGACTTGCCAGCCTTATATCATCATGAAGAGTATGTCGATATGTGCCGCGGACCTCATGTACCCAACATGAGGTTTTGCCAACACTTTAAGTTGATGAGTGTTGCTGGGGCATATTGGCGCGGTAATTCTGATAATAAGATGTTGCAACGTGTTTACGGTACAGCATGGGCTGATAAGAAAGCGCTTAAGGTTCACCTTAATCGACTAGAAGAAGCGGCTAAACGCGATCATCGTAAAATAGGTAAGCAACTGGATCTGTATCATATGCAGGAAGAAGCGCCTGGAATGGTGTTTTGGCATAATGATGGTTGGAGTTTGTTCCTCGAACTTGAGAAATTTATTCGTCAAAAGCTGAGTCAGTATACTTATCAAGAAGTGAAAGGTCCGATGATGATGGATCGTGTGCTTTGGGAACGTTCTGGTCACTGGGATAAGTATTCAGAAGCCATGTTTACGACTAAATCTGAAAATCGTGAATATGCAATCAAGCCGATGAATTGTCCAGGTCATGTACAAATTTTTAATCAAGGCCTTAAATCATATCGAGACCTTCCACTGCGTATGGCCGAGTTCGGTTGCTGTCATCGAAATGAACCATCGGGAGCACTTCATGGTCTAATGCGTGTTCGTGGTTTCACCCAAGATGATGCCCATGTTTTTTGTACCGAAGACCAAGTACAACAAGAAGTCAGTGCTTGTATAAATATGGTGTACGATACATATGAAACATTCGGTTTTAAGAATATTGTGGTTAAACTCTCGACTCGACCCGAGCAGCGAATCGGTGACGATGATATGTGGGACCGTTCTGAAGAAGCGCTTAAGCAAGCTTTGATTGCCAATAATATTGAATTTGAAATTTTACCCGGAGAAGGCGCCTTCTACGGACCTAAGATTGAATTCACATTACATGATTGTCTGGATCGAGCATGGCAGTGTGGTACGGTTCAGCTCGATTATGCGCTTCCTGGTCGTTTAGGCGCCACTTACGTTGCCGAAGATAACAGCCGACAAACACCAGTGATGATTCACCGTGCAATATTAGGTTCACTGGAGCGTTTTCTGGGGATTCTTATTGAAGAGTATGCAGGCAAGTTTCCTACTTGGTTAGCGCCAATGCAAGTCGTCGTTATGAATATTACTGATAAACAGTCGGATTATGTGGATAAAATGGTCAGTTTATTAAAAGAAAATGGAATTCGAGCCTCTAAAGACTTGAGGAATGAGAAAATAGGCTTTAAAATACGTGAGCACACCTTAAGGCGTGTTCCTTATTTATTGGTCGTTGGAGATCAAGAAATAGAAAATAAGGAAGTTGCGGTGCGTACCAGAGATGGTGTTGACTTAGGCAAAATGCGAATCGAAGACTTCGCGGCCAAAATCAATAAACAAATTTCGCTCCGTAGTCTCAATTTGTTGGAGGATTAGGTCATAAAGATCAAAAAAACAGCAGGGCGCCGGGCGGCCCCGAATAGAATAAACGAACTCATCACTGGCGTACAAGAAGTGCGTTTGAACGGTCTAGAAGGTGAGCCTATTGGAGTAGTGTCAATAAGAGAAGCACAGGAACAGGCAGATGATGCTGGTGTAGATCTTGTTGAAATTAGTCCTAACGCCGAGCCGCCGGTTTGCCGTATAATGGACTACGGAAAGTTTCTTTTTGATAAAGCGAAAGCTCAGAAAGAACAAAAAAAGAAGCAGAAAATCGTGCAGGTGAAGGAAATTAAATTCCGTCCCGGTACCGATGAAAATGATTATCAGGTAAAACTACGCAACCTGAATCGTTTTCTAACTGACGGTGACAAAGCGAAAGTAACGCTGCGTTTTCGTGGTCGTGAGATGGCTCACCAAAGTCTTGGTATGAAACTTTTGAATCGTATTAAAGATGATTTGGCTGAGATAGCAGTCGTGGAGTCTTTCCCGAGAATGGAAGGTCGCCAAGCTGTGATGGTACTTGCGCCGAAAAAGAAATAGTAGGGCCAAATAAAAGTAACAGAGGTCTGTAAAGGTCTCTGTTCGCCTTGCGTTTTATTAATATCCCAATGCGGAGTTTTAGCAATGCCTAAAATGAAAACTGACAAGGGTGTAGCGAAGCGTTTTAAGAAAACCGCCAATGGTTTTAAACGTAAGCAAGCTCATTTACGTCACATCTTGACCAAGAAGAGCACTAAGCGTAAACGTCACTTACGTGCGAAATGTTTAGTTAGCAAAGCCGACATGCCAGCAATTGCACGTCAACTACCATACGCTTAATAAAGGAGTAAAGAACAATGCCTAGAGTTAAGCGTGGTGTAACCGCTCGTGCTCGTCACAAGAAAATACTTAAATTAGCCAAAGGTTATTACGGAGCTCGCTCACGTACTTACCGTATTGCTAAGCAAGCAGTCACTAAAGCTGGTCAATATGCTTACCGTGACCGTCGTCAGAAGAAACGTCAATTCCGTCAACTTTGGATTGCACGTATCAATGCTGCTTCTCGTCAAAATGGCCTTTCTTACAGTCGTTTCATTAATGGTTTGAAAAAAGCCTCTATTGAAATCGATCGTAAGATCCTAGCTGATATCGCTGTATTTGATAAAGTTGTTTTTACAACTTTAGTTGAAAAAGCAAAAGAGGCGCTAGCTAAGTAATTTAGTTAGTTGATATTAAAAGGGGACCTTTGGGTCCTTTTTTTGTGTCTAATATTTGTATGAAATGACAGAAAAAAATAGTAGGCATAGCCTACTATTCAAAATGACTTACTTAAAAATATTCATTATTTCTGTGCGTCTAAATAACGTTCGGCATCGAGTGCAGCCATACAGCCAGTACCTGCTGATGTGATAGCCTGACGGTAATGCTGATCCATTACGTCACCTGCCGCAAAAACACCTTCAATGCTCGTTTGAGTGGCGTTGCCATTTAGACCACTTTGCACCTTGATGTAGCCATGGTTCATGGTGAGTTGGCCTTCGAACATACTTGTATTTGGACTGTGTCCAATAGCGATGAATACACCCATTAATTCAAGTTTTTTGATAGTACCATCTTTAGTGTTCTTCATCTTAAGACTGGTTACGCCCATATTATCACCAACAACTTCATCTAGAGTGTTGTCGAGGTGAAGAATAATGTTACCGTTCTCTACCTTATCCATAAGGCGTTTGGTTAAGATTTTTTCACTGCGGAATGTATCTCTACGGTGAATAAGGTGAACCTCAGAGGCAATATTACTGAGATATAGTGCTTCTTCAACAGCGGTATTACCGCCGCCGACAACGGCAACCTTTTGGTTACGATAAAAGAAACCATCACAGGTTGCACAAGCAGAGACACCTTTGCCCTTGAAGGCTTCCTCTGAATCTAAGCCGAGGTACATGGCTGAAGCCCCCGTCGAGATGATGAGTGCATCACAAGTAAACTCACCATTGTCACCCTTTAATTGGAATGGACGAACATTGAGGTTGACTTCATTGATATGATCAAACAGGATTTCAGTATCAAATTTCTCAGCATGCTTCTGCATACGTTCCATTAATGCTGGTCCAGTTAGATCATTTGCATCACCTGGCCAGTTTTCAACTTCTGTTGTGGTTGTAAGCTGACCACCTTGCTGTATACCTGTTATTAAAACTGGTTTCAGGTTGGCGCGAGCGGCATACACTGCAGCAGTGTAGCCCGCGGGGCCAGAACCTAAGATTAACAGTTCACAGTGTCTAGTTTGACTCATTAATTTCTCCGTGCATTTTACAAATTGCTGTGATTGTATGGAATTACCTACATGGGGTAAAGTCTTGCGTGACAATTATTGAGATTGTGCTAATCGAAAAAAGAGAGCCTAGGCTCTCTGTCGTTACACAAACTCAATCTTTTGATTAGTTGAGTAAGAGCTTGGGCTCAACGAATTCTAGATTTAATGCTTCGGCCACTTCTTTACAGGTGATCTTGCCATGCATGACATTTAAACCATTAAGTAGATGCTTATCTTGGAGCAGGGCCTTTCTGTAACCCAGATCGGCGAGTTTAATAATGTAGGGTAATGTAGCATTGTTCAGTGCAAACGTTGAAGTACGTGCAACCGCGCCAGGCATGTTAGCCACACAGTAATGAACCACATCATCGACGATAAATGTTGGATCTTGATGCGTCGTTGCATGAGATGTCTCGATACAACCCCCTTGGTCGATGGCAACATCGACAATAGCAGAGCCTGGCTTCATTTTAGCAATATGCTCTTTAGTCACAAGCTTGGGAGCCGCAGCACCAGGAACTAATACACCACCAATAACAAGATCTGCTTCCAGTACATACTTTTCGATGGTATCGGCAGTGGAGTAGATAGCCTTGACCTTGTTGTCGAATTGAACATTGATACGACGAAGTGTATCTATATTGCGGTCTAAGATAACGACATCGGCACCAAGCCCTACAGCCATCTGCGCTGCATTAGTCCCCACCATGCCGCCGCCGATAATAACCACTTTAGCAGGCTCAACACCAGGAACTCCGCCCAATAACATGCCTCGGCCTCCCATTGATTTTTCCAGCGCCATAGCACCTGCTTGGATCGACATGCGACCCGCGACTTCTGACATTGGAGCGAGTAAAGGAAGTGTGCCACGATCATCGGTAACAGTTTCATAGGCGATACAAACTGATCCACTTTTGACTAAATCTTCAGTTTGAGTAAGGTCTGGTGCCAAGTGTAAATAGGTAAATAGTAGTTGATCTTCACGTAACATGGCACGTTCAACTGCTTGTGGCTCTTTCACTTTTACAATCATTTCAGACTTGGCAAACACTTCTGCTGCAGAGTCTAAAATTGATGCGCCAACATCAGTATAGTCTTGATCTGTAAAGCCTATTCCGTTTCCAGCGTTAGTTTCAATGTACACGGTATGACCTTTTATCGTCAATTCTCGTACACTAGAAGGGACCATGCCAACACGATACTCGTGGTTTTTGATTTCTTTAGGTATACCAATTATCATCTTCTAGCCTCAATCTGCATAAAAAACCATTTTTATGGGTAAAACGGCTGTTGTTTCAGTATCACTGAACGTGATTATGTCGTGAAATTCTAGTATAGTATTAGTTGAGCAGTTTATGCTGCTAAAGTTTGGCTATGTGCAGCGATAAATATTGTCATTATTAAAAAGGCAGGGCTAAAATATGCTTAATAATAAAAAAAGTCCTATAAAAGACTTAGATCGTATAGATCGAAATATACTTAATGAATTACAAATAAGCGGACGTATTTCTAATGTTGAACTCTCTAAGCGAGTCGGTTTAAGTCCCACTCCTTGCCTTGAGAGAGTTAAAAGACTTGAGAAGCATGGCTATATCAATGGATATACCGCATTAGTTAATCCTCATTTATTGGGGGCTTCATTGTTGGTGTTTGTGGAAATTACACTTAGTCGTGATAGCGCTGAAGTATTTGATAAATTTAATCGTGCCGTTCAGTTATTAGATGATATTCAAGAATGTCATTTGGTGTCTGGCAATTTTGACTACCTGTTGAAAACACGTGTATCAGATATGTCGGCTTATCGTCGTTTATTGGGTGAAACTTTACTCAAGTTGCCCTCTGTTTCCGACACGCGAACATATGTTGTGATGGAAGAAGTTAAGCAAACCAATAAAGTTGCAATAAACGTGACTGCTGAGACTTTATAAAGTTTGTCTGTAGTATTTTCAAAAAGGAGCCAGATATGGCTCCTTTTTTATTTTGAACATAAAATGTTCATCAGCATTAATTATTATAAAAATAATACCTTTAACTAGGTAAAACCGCTGCAAATACCCATCATATTTGGTATCTTATGTTCACCTGTCTTCATCTTTTTTATGGGTTTTCATTTGGCTAAGGGAAATAGTGTTAAAACACTCAGTGGAGTGCAGCGTCTTTTAGAGGGGAGTCTCATCTTATGCTGCATGCTGGCAATGTATATTCTTCTATCACTCAGCAGTTTTGACTCTGCAGATCCTGGCTGGAGCCAGTCAAACTTTGAAGGAGATATTCAGAATGTGACCGGTGCTGTTGGCGCTTGGGTGGCCGATGTTTTATTTTATTTCTTTGGTTATTCCGCCTATATTATTCCTATTATCGTGGCGTTGACAGGTTGGTTGCTGTTTAAACGTATCCATAAGCTATTAGAAATAGATTATTTCTCTGTGGGACTCAGGCTTATTGGTTTTTTACTGGTCGTGTTTAGTTTAGCGGCTTTAGGCAGTATGAATGCCAATGATATTTACGATTTTTCCGCGGGTGGTGTGTCTGGAGATGTGATTCGTGATGCCATGTTGCCTTATTTTAATCAGCTCGGCACCACCTTATTATTGCTCTGCTTCGTTGGTGCAGGCTTTACACTTTTAACTGGGATCAGTTGGCTTACGGTTATCGAGCTTACCGGATTCTGCGTCATCTGTTTTTTTAATCTATTACGTAGATTACCTGATCGCTTCCCAAGTCGTGCCTCTGAGACCGAAGATACTAGAGGCTTCATGTCTGTGTTTGATAAGTTTAAAGAGAAACGTGCTTTAAGAGATGAGCGTACA
Organism: Shewanella sp.; assembly: GCA_037132815.1. GTDB lineage: Bacteria > Pseudomonadota > Gammaproteobacteria > Enterobacterales > Shewanellaceae > Shewanella. Next base: position 29,697 of record JBAHZX010000058.1, on the reverse strand, counting down.
GAGTTGAATGATGATATCTTCGCTCAGGATGACCTTAATTTTAAAGATCAAAATGAGCAAAGTATTCATATTCAAGAGAGCAGAGTCAAAACTGCGACACAGCATCAACTTAAGGATAGTGAGCTTGACATCGAGATCCCTAATGTAGAAACCAGCACCAGTACAGAAACGATTGATTTTGAAACAAAGGCTTCTACTGGTGCAGTGAGTCTGGCTCAACGTCAAGCACAAGAGACGGCAAAAATTGTTGATGGTTTCGTGGTATTGCCGGGTCAAAATACAGAACAAGCCAAAAAGCCTATCACGCCGATGCCCTGTATCTCACTGCTTGATGTGCCTAATAGGAAAGCTAATCCCATCAGTCGTGAGGAATTAGAACTGGTCGGCACCTTAGTTGAGTCAAAGCTTGCCGATTTTAATATTGTTGCTAAAGTGGTGGGGATCTTCCCAGGCCCAGTGGTAACACGTTTTGAACTCGACTTAGCCCCAGGGATTAAAGCCTCTAAAATCACTAGTTTATCGAAAGATTTAGCCCGTTCATTACTCGCCGAAAGTGTTCGAGTCGTCGAGGTTATTCCAGGCAAAGCATACGTAGGGATAGAGTTGCCTAACAAGTTTCGCGAAATTGTATTTATGCGAGATGTGCTCGACAGTAAAGCTTTTACGGAAAGCAAGTCACATTTGAGTATGGTATTGGGTCAAGATATCGCCGGAGCCCCTGTGGTGGTTGATCTTGGTAAGATGCCTCACTTGTTGGTTGCAGGGACTACGGGCTCAGGTAAATCTGTTGGCGTTAACGTGATGATCACGAGTTTGCTGTATAAGTCTGGTCCCGACGATGTACGTTTCATTATGATCGATCCTAAGATGTTAGAACTCTCAGTGTACGAAGGTATTCCGCATTTATTGTGTGAAGTAGTGACTGATATGAAAGAAGCAGCCAATGCCTTACGTTGGTGTGTGGGTGAAATGGAGCGTAGATATAAACTTATGTCGGCTTTAGGTGTGAGAAATCTTAAGGGTTATAACGCAAAAATTAAAGATGCAAAAGCCGCAGGAACACCGATATTTGATCCTTTATGGAAATCATCGGATAGCATGGAGCCTGAGGCACCAGAACTAGGAAAATTACCTTCTATCGTGGTTATCGTCGATGAGTTTGCCGATATGATGATGATTGTGGGTAAGAAAGTGGAAGAGTTGATTGCACGTATTGCCCAGAAGGCGCGTGCCGCTGGCATTCATCTAATCCTCGCCACCCAGAGACCTTCAGTGGATGTGATAACGGGTCTTATCAAGGCAAATATTCCAACCAGAATGGCATTTCAGGTGTCTAGTCGAATCGATTCTCGTACCATTTTAGATCAGCAAGGCGCAGAAACGTTACTGGGTATGGGGGATATGTTGTACCTTCCTCCAGGAACCAGTGTGCCCATTCGAGTGCATGGTGCCTTTATCGACGATCATGAGGTTCACGCGGTCGTCGCAGATTGGCATAGCCGAGGTAAGCCTCAATATATCGATGAGATCATAAATGGTTCTGCCGAAGGTGAGCAGGTGCTGTTGCCTGGCGAGACCAGTGAGTCAGATGATGATGCCGATGCACTTTATGATGAAGCCGTCGCCTTCGTTACCGAAACACGCAGAGGATCGATATCAAGTGTACAGCGTAAGTTTAAAATTGGTTATAACCGCGCTGCGCGTATTATTGAACATATGGAGGCTCAGGGAGTGGTTAGCTCTCAGGGGCACAATGGTAATCGTGAGGTGCTGGCACCACCTCCGCCTAAAAGTTATTAATGAATCCTTAGCTCATTAAAATTTAACTTTTGCCTAAAATGTTAACAGAATTTGTTAGAAGGAAAGATCATGAGAAAAAGAGTCACCTTTTTGGTAATGGCATTGCCCCTGATGGCATCACATCTCGCCGTTGCGGATGAATCATCTGCTCTTAGAGCAAAATTAGAGCAAGTGGCGACACTTAAGGCTAATTTTAGTCAGGTCGTGACGGACATCAATAATAAAGAGATTCAAACAGGCAAAGGTGTATTTGCTTTAAGTTACCCGAATCAGTTTTATTGGCATCTTACTGAGCCAGACGAGTCGTTGATTGTCGCCGATGGCACAGATGTGTGGATTTATAATCCATTTGCAGAGCAAGTTTCTGTGATGGATCTTAGTCAAGCGATCACCGCTTCCCCCATAGCCCTGCTCGTTCATAGAGATGAGGCAACTTGGGCGCAGTATGCAGTGACCTCGAAAGGTAATTGTTTCGATATTAAACCTAAGAGTGTCGATGCGGGGGTCGAGTCGGTAACAGTCTGCTTTAATGACAAAACCTTAACTCAGATGGTACTAGAAGATCAGCAGGGTAATGTGAGTGTATTCAAGTTGTCTGAGCAGACTGCTATTACAGATGCAGATGAGTCACTATTTAAGTTTATCTTGCCCGATGATGTTGATATCGATGATCAACGCTTAAATGCCGTTAATTAACTGCTAAGAGAAATAAGTGTCCAGTTTTAGTTTTGATTTCGCCCCTGATTTTAGACCTTTGGCTGCGCGTATGCGTCCTGAAGTATTGGAACAATACATAGGTCAATCCCATCTGTTAGGGGTGGGGAAGCCACTTCGTAAAGCACTTGAAGTAGGGCGCGCCCATTCTATGTTGCTTTGGGGGCCGCCGGGGACGGGTAAAACGACGCTGGCAGAACTCATTGCTCACTATGCTAATGCCCATGTTGAACGTATTTCAGCAGTCACTTCTGGTGTGAAGGAGATCCGAACGGCGATTGAACATGCTAAAAATGTTGCCCAATCCCGTGGTCAAAGGACTTTGCTCTTTGTCGATGAAGTACATAGGTTTAATAAGAGCCAGCAAGATGCTTTTTTGCCTTTTATCGAAGATGGAACGGTCATTTTTATTGGCGCGACCACAGAAAACCCCTCATTTGAAATCAATAACGCTCTGTTATCTCGGGCTCGGGTCTATTTGATTAAGAAGCTGACTAATGATGAGATCATTCAAATTGTCAGTCAGGCTTTAATCGATGATGAGCGTGGACTTGGCAAGCGGCAACTCAGTATTCCCGAGACCGTTGCAGAGAAATTAGCGAACGTATGCGATGGTGATGCACGTAAAGCCCTTAACTTGATTGAATTGATGAGTGACATGATTGCCGATGGTGAGTCATTCACCGAGCAGATGATCATTGAAGTTGCTGGTCAACAACTGGCTGGGTTTGATAAAAATGGTGATCAGTTCTACGATCTTATCTCAGCTGTGCATAAATCTATTCGAGGCTCGGCACCCGATGCCGCGCTTTACTGGTTCTGCCGAATGTTAGAAGGGGGCTGTGATCCCCTTTATATTGCGCGAAGGCTACTCGCTATCGCCTCTGAAGATATAGGCAATGCCGATCCGGTGGCCATGACTGTAGCGCTTAATGCATGGGAATGTTTTCATCGTGTTGGTCCATCAGAGGGCGAGCGTGCATTGGCACAAGCCATTGTCTATCTTGCCTCTGCACCTAAGAGCAATGCCGTTTATACGGCGTTCAAGGCGGCCCGTCAATTAGCGCAAGAAACGGGACAAGAGGCCGTGCCTGAACACCTACGTAATGCACCAACTCAGTTAATGCAAGATCTTGGGTATGGTGAAGGGTACCGCTATGCTCATGATGAGCCTAATGGCTATGCCAGTGGAGAGAATTATTTCCCCCAAAGATTGGCTTTGAGTCGATTTTATTATCCAACCGAATATGGCTTTGAAAAGCGGATCAAGGCTAAATTAGAGCATCTTGCTCAGCTCGATAAGGACAGTGAGGTTAAACGGTATGAATAATGTTCTATTTGTTGCCCTGGGAGGATCAATCGGTGCAGTTTTTCGTTATCTGATCTCAATTTTAATGATTCAGCTATTTGGCTCTGCATTTCCTTTTGGTACACTGTTAGTCAATATTTTAGGCTCATTTATGATGGGTATTATTTATGCATTAGGTCAGGTCAGTGAAGTCAGTCCTGAAATAAAAGCTTTAGTTGGTGTTGGCTTGTTAGGGGCCCTTACCACATTTTCAACTTTTTCCAACGAAACTCTATTACTCATTCAGAGCGGCGCTTGGTTAAAGGCATTTTTTAATATCGCTCTGAACCTGTGTCTGTGTATATTCATGGTCTATTTGGGACAGTTGTTGGTGTTTTCTCGCATTTAACTATTAAGAATATAAAACATGTTAGATCCAAAATTTTTGCGTAACGAATTAGAAGTCACAGCCGAGCGTCTGGCTACTCGTGGTTTTATTCTGGATGTTGGGCATCTCAGTAAATTAGAAGAAAAGCGTAAGTCATTACAGATGGCGACTGAAGAGCTACAAGCGTCCCGTAACGCTATCTCGAAATCTGTCGGTCAGGCGAAAGCGAAGGGTGAAGATATTGCCCCTATCATGGCGAAAGTTGGCGATCTTGGTGCCAAGCTGGATGAAAAAAAATCTAGTCTAACAGCGTTATTATCTGAACTCAGTGCTATCGCAATGAGCATGCCTAATTTACCCGATGAGTCAGTTCCTCTGGGTGCTGACGAGAGTGATAATATTGAAATTCGTCGCTGGGGTACAGCTAAAGAATTTACCTTTGAAGTTAAAGACCATGTTGATCTTGGCGAAGCTCTCGGTGGCTTAGATTTCAAAAATGCAGTTAAATTAACAGGTTCTCGCTTCATCATCATGAAAGGTCAAATTGCGCGCATGCATCGTGCTTTGGCTCAGTTTATGTTAGATTTACATACTGATGAACATGGTTATACAGAGGCATATGTTCCTCTTCTTGTTAACGAAGATAGCTTATTAGGCACAGGGAATTTACCTAAATTTGGTGATGACCTATTTCACACTAAACCTGCTACAGAAGAAGGGCAGGGCCTTTATCTTATTCCTACTGCTGAGGTGCCACTGACGAATATCGCTCGTGATAGCATCATAGATGAAGATGATTTGCCGATTAAACTTACCGCTCATACCCCTTGCTTTAGAAGTGAGGCCGGCTCATACGGTCGTGATACACGTGGCCTTATCCGTCAGCACCAATTTGATAAAGTAGAATTAGTGCAGCTGGTTAAACCTGAAGATTCAATGGCAGCGCTAGAGGCCTTAACAGGTCATGCTGAAATGGTACTGCAAAAGTTAGATCTTCCATACCGCACCGTTATTCTTTGTACTGGTGATATGGGCTTTGGCGCGAGCAAGACCTATGACATTGAAGTCTGGTTACCCGCCCAGAATACTTATAGAGAAATTTCATCTTGTAGTAATATGCAAGATTTTCAGGCGCGACGTATGCAGGCTCGTTATAAAACAAAATCTGTCAAGAAACCAGCATTACTTCATACCTTGAATGGCTCAGGCCTTGCCGTAGGTCGTACATTAGTGGCCGTGCTTGAGAACTATCAAAACGAAGACGGCAGTATTACAGTACCTGAAGTGTTACGCCCATATATGAATGGACTAGAAAAAATTGGATAATCCACATTTAATATGTTGAAAAATATTATCTACTTTATTATATCTAAACCTCTATTAGGCTAAACAAGCTTGATAGAGGTTTTTTTGGTATAATAATGCAGTCATAAGGTTCAGTTAGATGCATTTTGCTGGTTTTGGCAGACCCGCTATCTTAGTCGCTTGTTTGGCCGGGCCAATTGGGAATAAAGTATACAGGTATTTGGAACTGCCTTTATCTGCACCTAGCTTTTGGCCGATGGCTTTGACTAATATCCTCATCGCCGGACTGGTTTTAAACTCTAAGTAGAAGTCGCGTACGAAAAAAATAACTTCCCAATGTGCAGCCGTGAGCTTAATGTTTTCATTTTGAGCGATGATCTCGGCAATCTCTTCATTCCACTCAAAGACTCGCTTCAGGTAGCCTTGATGGTCTGTCTCTATTTTTTTGTCTTGATAATTTAAGTGGTTTACCAAGTGATCACCTTATTATGAATTAACGCTTGTTGTACAAATTCATTATGATCAATACATGTATAGTTGATGAATCTCTTTGTGAGACCACGGGCATGTACGTCACTTTTAAGCAAAAATAGTCGCCTATCATGCAGCGCTATTTTCCACTTTTTTTCTAAGAGGGCATAAACTCCATTGCCTGAAAGTAAAATGCTGTCAGTTTGGTCGGCGTAGTTTATGGCACAGTTTAATGCATTGTCTTGATTCGGCGAAGTTTGTATATGGTGTAAGATCATTAGAAAACTAAAACCTCGTCTGCGATTTGTAACTGATCAGCTATTTTTGTACTCGTGACTCTTTCCACTGAGATGGTTAATTTATTGTTGGCCAGTCCGAAACGCTCCAGTGAACTCTGACAAGCCAATACAGTTTCGATATCATAAAGCTCCAGAGCTCCAAATGTAGCTATGTAATCTTTTAGCCCCGCTATCTCAGGTTGCTGCTCGGAGATAAGGTGGAGTACGCCTTCATCAACAAAAATCAAACTGACTTCTTGTTCGAAACTGGCACTGAGTAAGGCCAGATCCAATGCTTCTCTGCCATGAGGTGTACCGTGGGGGGCACGGCGAAAAATAATCGTGAGTTTCTTCATTAAAAACTGACCAATCGGTCTGCGTCTTCTATTCCTGTGATTAATTCACCCAGACCAGCCATGCTAAAGGGGGCTTGCATGTTCCAATGGCATAGGTGATTTTCTTTGGCTTCGGTCTCAGATATGATGCCTCGCCTTAACGCAGCAGAGACACAGTTAACCAATTCGAGTCGATATAGTTCAGATAATTTAATCCAAGAACTGGTCAGGTCAAACTCATCTGATGCCGGGCTATTGAAGCTACTGGTGTTGAAAACACCATCTTGATAAAAGAAGACACGAATGATCTCGTGACCCGATTCTAGGGCTGATTTTGTAAAATGGTAGGCGTTATAACTCGCTGAACTTGAATACGCCATACCATTGATCTGAATTATAAATTTACTCATGGTTATGTTTGAAAATTATGTGACGATGACATGGTTTTAACAAGGAAAAATGACCCCGTAATGGGGCCATTATAACGAATTAACCTAAATTGAAACGTGTTATTTAGTTGGGAAAAATACACCTTTAGATGTGATTAATCGTCACTACCACCAATGCCCATCAGATGAAGGAGGGCAATAAACAAGTTGATGAAGTCCAGGTACAAGGAAACGGTTGCGCGTATGTAGTTAGTTTCACCGCCGTTGATGATACGGCTAGTATCATAAAGGATGAAACCTGTCATGAGTAATGCAATACCCGCATTCAGCGCCATAAATACCATGCCATTGCCTAAGAACATGTTAACCAATAGACCAACTACCATGATAACTAATCCTGCTATCAGGAAACCTCTCATGAAAGAGAAGTCTTTCTTAGTGGTGATGGCATAACCTGAAAGCGTCACAAATATCACTGACGTTAAGCCGAGGGCCTGCATAATAAGCTGCGGCCCGTTTGCCATTCCCGCGTAATGATTCAAGATGTATCCAAGAGAGGCACCTTGCATACCGGTAAAGGCAAATACCCAAAAAAGACCAGCACCGGTGTCAGCTTTTTTCAAAGTGACAAATAACAAGACAAGACTGCCAATCGATAGACCGAGTGACATCATAGGGCTAATAGCCAACGTCATGGCTAACCCTGCACACACTGCGGAGAAAGCTAATGTCATTGAAAGTAGCATATAAGTGTTCTTTAGAAGCTTATTCACTTCCAATGTGGAAGCTCCTGTTGAATACATCGTCTGTTGGGTCATAAATCTCTCCGTGAGCCTTAAAATCAAATGTTGTACTTGAATGTTTGTAATTAGATGCTAACTAAGTCAAAGAGTTCCATATTCTTTGATTAAGCCTTATGCATGTTTGCAAGTTATTACATAATACCTTAGCTTGATAGGCTGTTAAAGTAACAAAATACATTTTGTCTATTAAAGTGTAAAAATAAGCATGGTTTCTGGGTATTTAAATGAACCAGTCGTGGTGTAGTTTTTTACTATCACCTAAATATTCGAGAACCCAAGTCATAGCAGGCGACTTGTTGGTACCATTCCAAGCTAGACAACATGGGCTCGGGGCTTTGGGGCATTCAATCTCTTTGCGTATTAAAGCACCAACTTTGATAAATGGCTCGGCAAAGTGCAGCGGCATATACCCTATACCTAGGCCTTCACGGAAACAGTTTATTGCTCTTATCCAATCGGGAACGACTAAACGGCGCTGGTTATCTAATAGCCAGGTCATACGTTTTGGTATTTCACGAGATGTATCTTCAAGACAAATAGAAGGGTATTGACGTAACTCATCATCGGTCAATGGTCGTTCGACCTTAGCCAGAGGATGGTGTTTACTCACAAGGAAAGTCCACTCTATTTCACCCATATTCCTAAAGTGATACTCGCCACCAACAGGAATTGCAGTGGTTGCACCAATGGCAATATCACAGCGACCATTAGCGATGGACTCCCATACTCCGTTGAATACTTCGATACGAATAATGAGTTCGACATCGGTGAAGTTCCGATAAAAATCGGCAATTAACACGCTGATCTTATCTGCACGAACAATATTATCAAAGGCGATAGATAATGTTGGTTGCCATCCATTTGCAATACGTTTGGTATCGTCTTTCACTGCGGCCATATTGGTTAATAAAATCCGCGTCTGTTTAACGAAATGCTCACCGGCTAAGGTCAAGCTGACACTGCGGTGATGGCGTTCAAATATAGTGACACCTAAATCTTCTTCTACCTGTTTAACGGCATAACTGACAGCGGAAGGTACCTTATGCAGTTTATTTGCTGCTGCAGTAAAACTACCGACCCGTGCTACCATGTCGATCAATCGCATCGATTGTTCAGAGAGCATATCCGCATATCCTTGCTATGAATTTTTTTGAGACATAACAACGAAATTAAACGTTTTACTTTAATATTGCAAGTGATTAGAGTGCAACCCATGTAATTATCTTAAATTCTTCTTACTCGTTAATAGTTGTCATCTTTTATGAATCCAGTAAATAATACCAAGTACTTCTTTTTTCTATCTTACTTAGCTTTGCTCAGTATGCTAAGTTTTATTGCTACAGACATGTATCTTCCTGCGTTCAAAGCGATTGAGAACACCATGCAGGCATCGTCTACACAAGTGGCCAGCACACTTACTAGTTTTCTTGCTGGCCTGGCAATTGGCCAACTATTGTATGGTCCTTTAGTTCAACGTATTGGCAAGCGTAATTCCTTGTTAGTAGGTTTAGCCATTTTTGCCGTTGCCAGTTTCTCAATAGCGTCGAGTGAAACAGTTTTTGCTTTTAATGTGTCGCGCTTCTTTCAAGCCGTAGGGGCTTGTAGCGCCGGAGTGATCTGGCAAGCTATCGTCATAGAAAAATATGATGCAGCTAAGGCTCAGAGGGTATTTTCTAATATCATGCCTCTAGTGGCGCTTTCACCAGCTTTAGCCCCATTAATAGGTGCATTAGTATTAGAGAGTACGGGGTGGCAAAGCATTTTTATGATTTTAACTGGGCTGGCCACTTTCCTTATGCTATTGACGCTAATATTTGTGCCTAAAGAAGCAATTGAAAAGCATAAGGGAAGTCAAACTCGTACAATTTCAAATTTTGAATTGTTAAAAAATACTAAATACTTGGGGAACGTGATCATCTTCGGAGCTTGCTCTGGTGCATTCTTTGCCTATTTAACAGTGTGGCCAATCGTCATGGAACAACATGGATTCGCTGCTAAAGATATTGGACTGAGTTTTATTCCACAGACCGTCATGTTTATTGTCGGTGGTTATGCCAGTAAAATATTAATAAGGAAACTAGGGACTGAAACCACACTCTCGGTTTTACTCACTGCATTTTCCTTGTGTATATTAGCCATTATGGCCAGCACATTAGTTTTTTCTGTTGATAGCTTGCTACCGCTGCTAATTTCTTTCTCAGTTTTAGCCGCCGTAAATGGCGCAATCTACCCGATAGTCGTTAACAATGCGCTACAAGAGTTTACCAACAATGCGGTAAAAGCGGCAGGTCTGCAAAACTTCTTACAGATCAGCATTGCTTTTGGCGCTTCAAGTTTAGTCGCTATCTGGGCAGATCTTGGGGAAGTTGCCATTGGATGGGGAATACTCATTTGTGCAATCGGTGTGTTGGGAGGATATTGGCTGAGAAAACAGAAATCTTGGTCACAGGTAAGAGCAAGTTTTGGCTTTATTTTGATTAAAGTGTGATTTTAAGGTCTTTACTAGACTGATGTGTCACTAATTTAGCTATTATCAAACTAAACCCGCGCTTGGCGGGTTTTTCGTTTCTATAGCGTTAAATCATATTACTAAGATAATATTAACGTGATAATCATGAGCTTAGATACCTTGGTTCAAGGTATCTACCTCATTATGATTAACACGTGATTTGCTGCCGATTATTTTTTTAATATCTTCGATAGCGAGATACAAACATGGGATCAGCATCAAGGTTACCACAGTGGCAAACAGGACTCCGAAGGCGAGGGAGGTTGCCATAGGGATCACCATTTTAGCTTGCATGCTGGTTTCTGTCATGATGGGCATCAAGCCAATAAAGGTAGTCAGCGAAGTCAACATAATAGCCCTGAAACGTCTACAACCCGCCTCAAGTACTGCCGTCTTCATCGCAATTCCAGCCTCTCGGGATTTGTTGATGTAATCGACCATCACCAATGAATCATTCACCACAACCCCAGCAGCGGCTATGATACCGAATAGGGAAAGGACACTTAAGTCGACCCCCATGATTATATGACCGAGTACTGAGCCGATGATACCGAAAGGAATGACTGACATTATCATGATAGGCTGAGAGTATGATTTCAGTGGTATGGCTAATAGGCTGTAGATAATCAATATAGAAATGATAAAATCTCTCAGCTGAGTATTAGCACTTTCAATCTGTTCTTGGATGTTTCCCGATACTTCGCTTTTTACTCGAGGATATTTTTTTAGTAACTGGGGCATAAAGTTATCGCGAATATCCTTAGCCAGTTTGAAGGGCTCAGCCTGATCTGCATCCACTGAGGCCCACACATTAATGGTACGGTTACCGTTTTCACGACGAATACCATTGACTCCTTTTGTTACTGTGATATTGACGACTTCCGATAGTGGCACTTCTGCACCTTGTGGGGTAACAATTAATACCTCACTGACTTGAGCGATGGAGTTACGCTCTCTCTCCGGATAGCGCAGCATCACTTTTATTTCAGATCCATCTCTTAAGATACGCTGAGCTTCTAGGCCATAGAAGCTGTGACTCACCTGAGAGGCTATGTTGGCTAATGTAAGACCCAGACCATAGGCCAAAGGCTTGAGTTTAAACTGCACCTCTTTGGCGCTTGATTGCCTACTATCATTGACATCACCGACACCTTTGAGCGAGTTGAGCTTAGCCTTGAGTTCATTTGAGGCGGATATTAATTGCTGCTCATCTTTCCCTTCTAGACGGAAACTGATGTCACCATCGTCACGACCACCACCAAACAAGTCATCCTTAATTTCAAATGACTTCATTCCTGGTATGCGTGGCATAGCTTGTCGCCATAACCCTGCAAGCTCAAAAGTATTTATGGGTCTGAGCTCAGGATCCACCAACTTGGTCATGACCTCTGCAGAAGTTCGGCCTTTTAGATCGACCTGCATGTCAGAGATCATGGCTTGACCATATTGCTGTTCTAATTGCTTATCTACATCATAGATGGCCTTCTCTATAGCGAGTGCCGCAGAAAGAGTTGCCTTCTCAGAGGCATCTACATTCATCTCGAGGGTCACCCTAGGAAAGTCGTGGGGGATCTTCGGTTGCCCGATGTAACGGATCATACCTCCGGTGTAGAGACCTGCGCAGATCAGTATAAAACTGATAAACAGCATGATAACCATATAGCGATACTTTATGGCATGGGTGAGGGTTGGCTTGTACATATTTTGAATAAAATACTGTAGACCCTTATCGACATTACCTTGAATTAAATTTACACCATTTCGTAACCAATCCAAGGGGTTTTTAGATCCAGGTTTAACTTTAGTTCTAGGTTTCATTCTGGCCAAATGCGATGGTAATATAAGCTTAGATTCGACTAAAGAAAATATCAGACACAAAATCACGATATAGCCTATAGCTTTACCGAAAGCAGAGGAGGGACCGTCACCTAGAGTTAGTGGCAGAAATGCCGCTATGGTGGTCAACACACCGAATGTTGCAGGCATGGCGACACGCTTAACACCACGGATGACATTTTCCAAATTCTGGCCATTTTTCTCACACTCTTCGTGGGCACTTTCCCCCATGACGATGGCATCGTCCACCACGACACCCAGTACTAAAATAAAGGCGAAAAGGCTGATCACGTTTATCGTGATATCGATCATTGGCATAGGCATTAAGAGTAAGGTGCCAAGGAAACAAACTGGCAGACCCATCATGACCCAGAATGCTAGGCGCACTCGCAGAAACAGAGCTAATATAAGGAAAACCAGAACAGCGCCAGTTTTCATGCTATCTAACATTAGGTCTAAACGGCCTTCAAGATAATAGGTCATGTCTACCCAAGTCTCTAGCTCAAGTCCGTCTGGAAGCTCTTTTTTCTTTTCGGCTATATAGGCTTTCACCACATTGGCCACATCGGTCATGCTCTGATCGTTGGCGGCACCAATGAAAAAGGTAACCGAGTTTTTACCATTAAACTTTGAATATTGAATGCCCTCTTCGAAGCCATCAATAACAGTGGCAATATCACCCAAGAGCACATTGGTTCCATCTTGCAAGGTGATTAAAGGCAGGTTCTCAAACTCATAGTCCACATAAGCCTGGTTTTGGATTCTAAGGTTAATATAACCGTTTTTTGCACGGATTTGTCCCGCCGACATGTTACGGGAGAAGCCACGAACGGCCTCGGCGACATCGTTAAACGTGAGCCCAAATTCTCGTAATTTGTCTCGACTGACTTCGATGGCTATCTCATAATCAAGTCCGCCATAGAAGTCGGTAATATTGACTAAGGGAAGTTGCCTTAACTCATCATGGATTTTTTCACCTAGTTGCTTGAGTTGTTTCGACGTAATATCACCGTAGAGGCTAATATAGAGTACTTCCTGTCGCAATTTAATCCGCTGGACCTTAGGCCTTTCCATACTATCGGGAAAACTGGATATTGAATCGATTTCAGATTTTATTTCATCAAGTACAATTTGTGGATCGTAAGAGTCCTCGATTCGAAAATAGCCTGAGGCAGAATTACGGTTAGAATAGGTGATCACTCGTTTGAGGCCCTGCACACTCTCCAGCGCTTCTTCAATTTTGATGGTGATCCCTTCCTCCACTTCTTGTGGTGCAGCGCCAGGGTAGAAGGCACTAAACTGGATCCAGTTGATCTCGATCTGAGGGAAAAACTGCTTACGTATTGTGTCGGCGGTCAATAGACCACCTAATATAATAATTATCATCAATAGGTTAGCCGCAACACTATTGCGAGCAAACCAAGCTATAATTCCCGTTTGTGTATCTTCGTGGGTAATAATAGAAGGTACAGGAGCTTCTTTGTTATCTGACATAGGTTACTCCTTCTCTTCCATGGCGACTTTTTCCTCTGGGTTATCAGAGTCACCGACGGGTAGTAGTTTGTCTTCTGGAAGAGCGAGCTGCATGCCTTCAACTGGATAATCTAATGCTGAAGTGATCACATTCATGCCTTGCTCGAGTCCTTCTGAAATTACCACTTCTGCACCAAACTGACGAATAATGGTAACGCTTTTATAGGTGAGTTTTTTATCATTATCGAGTACGGCTATTTTCCCATTTACTACAAGGTGTCTCGGTAGTACTGTCACATCATTAGCCTGAATACCGGCAATATTGGCAGTAACATAGGTACCAAACCTTAGTTCGTTTTTGTTCGATACTAAACCATAAGGGTCTATAACTTCGGCGACTAAATAAGTCATACGGCTGAGTTTATCGATAACCCCTTCACTACGCACTATAGTTCCGCTCCATTTTTGCGGCTGTCCACCCAGGTCAGCAATAAGTATCACTTTTGCATTTTCACCTTTATTAACAAGATATTGAATATCTTTATTAGCTAGAGGTAGACGAATTTCAGCTTTATGGGTACTTAACACGTTGCCAAGGAGGGTTCCCATGCTGACATAGGAACCCAACCCTATGGTTCGACTCTCAATAAGGGAATCATAGGGGGCTTTTATCACGGTTCGTTCTACGTTGCGCAGTGCACGCTTAAGACCTGCCTCGGTGGAGTTTAGCTTAGCTATTTCTTGGGCTAGCTGTGGTTTACGTAGGCTCAGATCAGAGGGGACACTGTTTTTAATACGTTTCCATTCCTCTTCAGCTACTTTGCCGTAAGCTTTTTCCTGCACTAAGTTGGCTCTTGCCGAAGCAAGGTTTGCCTCAGCATCGATAAGATCGGCATCGTAATCACTGGGATCGATTTTTGCGAGAATCTCACCTTTTTTAACGAATCCTCCACGAACGAATGTTTCGGATAGATAAATGATCTCACCGTTAACTTGAGAAACTAATTCAGTTTCATACTTTGCGTTAACTACGCCGTAAGAGCTAACTGAAAAGGTCATAGGGCTTAATTCAACCTGTTTAACGGCAACTAAAGGCGTATTGTCAACAGGTTCCTTTTCTTCGGGAGGTTGCTTTAATGCTGACATTGCCAGGAAACCGCCAATCCCGAGGGATAATACGACAATAGGTAAAATAATCTGTTTTTTTGTAGCCACGAACACTTCCTCTTGTTGAAGCCTGATTTTATTATTTTTGAAAACAGCTTAAATTGGCTGGTTAAATTTAATTAGCTGTACGGCTTTTAATCCATATATGTTAAATGATTTACACCTAGGTTACAGGCTCATTGTGTAATTTTGTATGTCATAACATTTAGTCATGATTCTATTTTTCCAGATTCTACTTTTTAATTGGTTGAAGACAATTCACAGATTTCTGTCACTTAATTCGCTTAGTCTCAACTGGAAAGAGTACAACTAGACTTTATTAAGTGGTGGTTCGGTGATATTTTGGATTGTTGAAGAAGCTTCATTAACTTTATTTTTGAGTTAATGAGTGTTGGTGACAGTGGCATGCTTGCTCAATTATTGCTGGTGGCAGCAATGGCATTAAACGAATAATAATCCTTGGATTATATTTTTATTGGGCTTTGGGTTTAATCGATATAACGTTTCTCAAAAAAACAACCCTAAAAATCAATTTTATTCATAATATTACTGATTTTTTGTTTATTATCTCAAATAAAAACTATTTTTTCTAATAATATAGAAACTCGCTTTAGATGCCTGACTTACAATGGTATAAATAGAATATACCCCCCTACCAACACCTTTTTAGGAAAGATGTCATGATATTTACTCAGGTTGAACTTGCCCCTGCCGATCCCATTTTAGGCCTTACCGATGCTTTTAAAGCCGATACTAGAACAAAAAAAGTGAACCTTGGTGTAGGTATTTATAAAGACGAGTCAGGCTCTACTCCGATCTTAAAGTCGGTTAAACTTGCCGAAGAGAGATTACTGGCCACTGAAAAGAGTAAAAGCTATTTGGGAATTGAAGGCGTAGAGGCATATAACCATTTAGTACAAGAGCTACTATTTGGTGCAGATCATGACGTTGTTAAAAATAAGCGGGCATTAACAGCTCAAGCACCTGGTGGTACTGGCTCATTGCGAGTTGCTGCTGAGTTTTTAGTTCGTAACACTGAATCCAAAACCATCTGGGTGAGTAATCCAACTTGGGCAAATCATCAGAATATTTTTAAATCTGCATCACTCAAAATTGAGCAGTATGGTTATTATCATGCAGAAACACACGGTAAAGATTTTGATGCTATGGTTACCGATCTCAAAACGGCTAAAGTCGGTGACTTAGTGTTATTACATGGCTGCTGCCATAATCCAACGGGCATAGATCTTACTGAAGCGGAATGGCATATCATGGCCGAACTTTGTAACGATCTTGGTTTAGTGCCATTATTCGATTTTGCTTACCAAGGCTTTGGTATCGGTTTGGAAGAGGATGCACAAGGCTTAAGAATAATGGCTAACAAGGTGCCTGAACTTATTATTGCTAACTCTTTTTCTAAGAATTTTGGCCTGTATAACGAAAGAATTGGTGCTGTAACTTTAGTCGCTGAGAACCAAGCAGATGTCATTAAGGCTTTTAGCCAAATAAAAAGCACTATCCGTGGTAACTACTCTAATCCACCAGCGCACGGTGCATTGATCGTCAGTACCATACTCGGTGATAGTGAATTAAAGGCACTTTGGCAAAGTGAGATAAAAGAGATGCGTGAACGTATCGCAAGAATGCGTAGCTTATTTGTAGAAACGCTTAAATCTGAAGGAGTCAAACAAGACTTCAGCTTTATCTCCACCCAGAATGGTATGTTCAGTTTTTCTGGATTAACCAAGAAACAGGTAGCTCAACTTAAAGATGAGCACGCCGTATATATAGTGGGTTCAGGGCGTATTAGTGTCGCGGGCATGACGATTGAAAATATGCCGGTGATCTGTAAAGCCATTGCAGCCGTACTTTAAGTACAGTCTGTAATAGAAGGCCCAATGTAAAATTAAAAGGACAGCCAATGCTGTCCTTTTCTGTCTCTGCAGCCTTTGAATATTTAATCTTTTGATTTTATAGTTTATTTATTATTTTCGTACCCAGAGAACGTGTGTTTTTTAGAGACTAATATTAGGTTCCAAGGATAACTTATACAAAGTATTTGGTGTTGAGTTTTGTCTATTATGATATATGACATATAATTGCCGTCGGTTTTCGAAAACAAGAGAGAAAAATGAAAACAGGTAGGATTGCTAAATTAACCGTATCCATGAGCCTCGTGATTGTCATGTTTATTCTATTGAGGCTTATTGTTATTAAAATTGACGATGCTGATAAGAGTACACTTGGGAAATTACTTGAAAATGAACAGGCCATGAGCCTGATCCCGGATTTTGAGTCTTTTGCCAATGTGGCTGAAAAGAAGCAAGCCTTTTTCGATTATCTACGCCCAGCGATACGCCATCAAAACGCTATTATTACAGATGAGCGACATTTTCTTATACAAAGCACACAGCACCTTGTAGATGGGCTGACACTTACAGAAGCCGAACAGTTCAGAATTGAAGAGATAGCCAATAAGTATCAGTACTCTCACAGAAGTATCACCGTAAAGACCCTTAATAAACTACTGAACAGGGCTGACATTATCCCTGAATCTATGGTACTTATTCAAGCCGCTAATGAAACGGGTTGGGGCAGCTCACGATTTGCAAAAGAAGGGTTCAACTTCTTCGGCCAATGGTGTTTTAAGCAAGGTTGTGGACTCGTGCCTCAATCACGAACAGCGGGTAAAACCCATGAAGTTGCGGCATTCGATTCCGTAGCAGACTCGGTAGCTTCTTATATGAAAAATCTTAATTCAAATGCTGCCTATTCATTATTGAGATCTATACGTGCTGATTTACGTTCACAGGATAAACTTCCCGTTGCAGATCAGTTAGTATACGGTTTAGTTAATTATTCCGAGCGACAGGAGGCATACATAGATGAACTCCTGGTTATGTTACGTCAAAATAAGCAGTACTTGGTGGAGAATCATGAAGAAAGGCCTTCTATTTAGTTGTTTACTCGTTGTTACTTCGGTACAGGCTGTACCAATATCGATACCATATCAAGGTTTTTATCAAAGGCTTAAACAAGTCAACACGGGTAACTATCCTTTAATTGAGGTTGCTTTTTCGGTGCCTAATAAGTCTCAATGCTTAGTTATAAGCGGCACCATCACCACAGAGAATGAATCATTTCCACTCACTATCACTGATGCGCAGAGAATATTTTTGCCTTATGACGCTCAACTCAAATCAGATCGGGCATTAATTAATTTGGATATTGAGGGTTCTGCAGATAATTGCAGTATCTCAATGCAAGTCAGAGCTAAGAACACTAAACAGAGTTTTAACCAGAAAGAAATATTGGAACTTCAAGCTGAGATGAATACGATGCTGAGCGACATGCAGGGATTTCCTATGCGCTATTTTAGTCAAGATATTGCCGGGGTTAACTTCGAGTTTGAGCCTGATAGTAAAATATTGGTGCATATTGATGGTAAAGAGAACATTATCACTGGCAAACTTAGACTATCTAGTGAGCAGATAAATACGCTCTCTGTTATTCAGTTTAGCACTAAGCCCTTGGTCATCAGTCCATGG
This sequence comes from Shewanella sp., assembly GCA_037132815.1. Lineage (GTDB taxonomy): Bacteria > Pseudomonadota > Gammaproteobacteria > Enterobacterales > Shewanellaceae > Shewanella. The sequence continues at coordinate 11,393 of JBAHZX010000058.1, read as the reverse complement.
ACCAATGTAAAATAGCCATATAAATCATGTAGTTTATAGCGTATAAAACCCAGTGTATATTGGGTTTTTCTATATGGTCTTGGATATTATAGCTAAGGAGTATATGTACTCACCACATCTATTTTCTGCTCTTTATTCACTCTGACTTTGTTCGCCGCATCCAGATCAATATGCCCGCTGTTCATTACATCGAGAAAATCAAATGCAGGTAAATCAGATTCGGCCACATCCCCCTTCAAGGGGGAATCTGCATCTCTTTTTAATGAAAGAAAGTCAAACTCCTTCCGGTCAACACCTTGCGAAGGTGAAGTATTCTGCATCGCAGTAAAAATTGACTCGATTCGACCTGGATGATCAATATCCCATTGTTGCAGCATGGTTTTGACTGATGCACGTTTGAGGTTTTCCTGAGATCCGCAGAGGTTGCATGGAATAATGGGGAAAGATTTAAGTTCAGCATACTCGGCGATATCTTTTTCCCGTGAATAAGCCAGTGGCCTTATCACCATGTTAGCACCGTCATCTGATAGTAACTTCGGCGGCATAGCTTTTTGTTTACCGGCAAAGAACATGTTTAAAAACATGGTCTCAATGATATCATCCCTGTGGTGGCCTAAGGCTATCTTAGTCGCGCCAATTTTCTGAGCAAAACCATAGAGGGTGCCTCGACGGAGTCGTGAACATAAAGAACAGGTCTTTTTCCCTTCAGGGATCTTAGATCTAACGATAGAATAAGTGTCCTTCTGCAGAATATGATAAGGGACATTAATAGAATTAAGATAAGTTGGCAGTACCTCTTCAGGGAACCCAGGTTGTTTCTGATCTAAGTTAACTACCACAATTTCGAACGTAATAGGGGCTCTCTGTTGAAGGTTGAGTAAGATATCCAGCATGGCATAACTGTCTTTGCCTCCAGAGAGACAACACATGACACGATCACCTTCTTCTATCATCTGGTAGTCAGCTATCGCTTTACCCACTTCACTACGTAATTTTTTTTGTAGCTTACTCATACGGGTTAGCTGTGCTTTTGAGAGATCGTTGGACATAAAAAACGCGCCTAATAACACTTGAGTTTGGGCGCGTATTATATAGCAAAATTAACAGATTTAGAATAAACCTAACAGCGGATATTCACTGCTCGAATCAGCCTTCTTCTAAAGGAGAGCGGTAACCATCGGGTTTAATGGCCAGTAGGTCGCAGTTAATACTATCAATAACATGTTCGGCGGTATTGCCGATCAATGCTGCTGAAAAACCAGTCCGACCGACTGTGCCTAATATCACCAATTCAGCATCTATCTTCCGGGCTATATCAGGAATAACATCTTCAGGCAGACCTTCTCTAACATGACAAAAGTCACTGGAAATATCGAAACTATTCGCCAGGGAGCTGATTCTTTGCTCATGTTGCATACGGATTGTTTCACCATAAGTATGGGCATCAAAATCGGGTAGCTCAATGGCTAGATTGACAGGGGTTCCTGGATAAGCATTAATCAAGTGTACTTGAGCATCAAATTGTTCTGCTAAAGTTTTCGCATATTCAATGACCTTGCCATTGAGTGTTTGATGATGTTCATCCTCAGAAGCCACGTTGACGGCACAGAGTATTTTACCTGCGACAGGCCAATCATGATCTTTAACCAATAGCACTGGTACCGGTGATTTTCGCATCAGATGCCAATCGGTAGGCGTGAATATTACAGATTTTAGTTTATCGTGAAGATGGGTCCCTTTGACTATGATGTCGAAATTACCAGAGATAGCATATTGAATAATGCTCTCGAAGGGACGATTATGCCAAACCACCTCATTCTCGATCTGATTTTTTCCGTTATTGTAATCAACTAGCAATGCTTCTAACCATGCCTTACGCTGAGATATGACTCCCTGTCGCATGGATTCTCGCTCTTGACCGGACAGAATAGAGGTCATCTCGTAGGAAAAATCAAAAATAGAGAGAAAAACCGTAATATGGGCACTATTAGATGAGGCTAACTTTATCGCTCTGGCAAGAGCTGGTTGGATATCACTGGTTGGATCAATCACAACTAAGAGTTTCTTTAAGTCCTTCATAGTCACTCCTTAATTCAGGCTATAATTTAATAATGAGCTAAAGAGAGTAAAATGCAATGTTTAAAGTCACAATACTTTGAAATTTTCAGCTAAACAAATAATAAAATGTGATCAAGAGAGCGGGTTACCTGAAAATGACAGTGGGTTATTCAATCACGTTTATCTTGCGATGGCATGATTGCCAGCTAACAAAGCTAGCGCGTTGAAATTGATGATGGTGATATACTTGCCTTTGACTTCTATTAGCTTAGATTTTTGAAAGCGACCCAGTAAACGACTGATCGTCTCAACCGTTAGTCCCAAATAGTTGCCGATATCGCCCCGAGTCATGGTTAACCTAAATTCTTTAGGTGAAAACCCACGACTGCCAAAACGATTGGCTAGATTACTGATAAAGGCGGCGAGACGCTCCTCAGCATTTTTCTTACTCAGCAAGAGTATCATTTCCTGATCACTTTGGATTTCATGGCTCATTAAACGCATCACTTGCTGCCTTAGCTTGGGCATAGTACCTGAGAGTTCATCAAGCGTGCCATAGGGGATCTCGCAAACCATAGAGGTTTCTAAGGCTTGAGCAAAACTTTGATGTTGTTGGGAGTGAATGCCATCGAAACCTATTACATCACCAGCAAGATGGAAACCGGTAATTTGCTCGTCACCTTGCTCTGTGATAGTGAAGCTTTTAACCGTACCTGAACGAATAGCGAAAAGAGACTTTAGTGGATCACCTGACTTGAAAATTTGCTCGCCTTTTTGAATAGGCTTCTTTCTTTCTATAACATTGTCGAGCTGATCGAGTTCGTTGCTACTGAGAGTAAAAGGAATACATAAATCCGCCATACTACAGTCATGACAATGAATGGCACATCCTGGCACTGACGAACGACGAATCTTACTATTATCTGTCATAGTGTTTCTCAAGTGTAACAATTAGCTCTATATTAAACTAATTTAATAAACTCAGCTAGCGAAGCTGGGCAATTGCAATGTATAAAGTCTGTAAACCAAATAGCAATAAAATCAAGCCACTGATTAGTCTGACAGCTCGGTTCTGAACCCAGCGTCCAAATAGGTTCACCGCCATGCCTGCGCTCATGAGTGCCGGCAGGGTACCAAGACCGAATGCCGCCATGATCATGGTACCTTGCAAAGCCGAATTAGCTGCGATAGCCCAGGTTAAAGTGCTATAGACTAAACCACAGGGTAGCCAGCCCCATAGCATGCCACCGACAAATGCCTGAGGCATAGTTTTAATAGGTAAAATACGCTTAGCTAAGGGAGATAAAAAATGCCAGAGTAATTTGCCAATACGCTCAACTTGCACTACTCCAGACCAAATTTTGGCGATATAGAGGCCCGTAGCGATCATAACCAAGCCTGCAATGACTCTGAGGGTGATGAGGTAAAGGTCAATATCGAACAATAGGGATAACGCGCTGGCTGAGCCTCCAACCAAGGCGCCAGCTAAAGAATAGCTCAATATACGACCCAAATTATAACTGAGCAGGAAGCGCAGTTGTGACATTAATTGGTTTTGATGTCTAGACTTAGGCAGTTGAGATGAAAAAGCACCAATCAAACCCCCACACATGCCGATACAATGACCTGCACCCATCAAGCCAACGAGGAAGGCACCTGGGACACTGTAATCTATCAAGAGGGACTGGAGTCGTCTGACTCACTGTTACTGGTCTTTTTGTGTGCGGGTTTATCGTCGTCGAAGAGGATGGACATGCTCTGCCTATCGAGATCATCAAATTGTTCGGATTTTACTGCCCAAAAGAAAATACCGATAGCGATCAAGACAAACAGCATGGCGATGGGGATTAATACATAGATAATGCTCATAAACGAACCTTCAATAATCTAAGACTGTTGCCTACAACGATAAGAGAACTTGCAGACATACCAAGGGCGGCAACATAAGGTAATACATGTCCTGTAACGGCTAAGGGAATTATAAACAGGTTATAACCCAGCGCCCAGAATAAATTTTGTTTGATGATTTTCTCTGCTAACTTAGCAACATGGACAGCATCCGTGTAACGGGAGAGTTTATCGCCTAATAAGATCAGATCGGCAGTGCTTCTCGTTATCGCAGCCCCACTGCCCATGGCAATCGAAAGGTTAGCCCCAGCGAGTACTGGAGCATCATTAATACCGTCTCCGAACATGGCGACATTTGACTGGATCTGAAACTGACGAATCAGTTGTAACTTGCTATCGGGGCTCAGGCCCTTGTTGACATCCACTATACCAATCTTACTTGCCACTTCTTCGACATGGTTGGACGTATCTCCGCTGGCGATGGACACTCGACAGCCGCTATCTGTTAGTTGTTTTACAGTGTCGGCGGCATCGTCTCGAATAGCATCGACTAAGTGAAACCTTGCTAATACTTGTGACTCATCGACCAGATAGATGACTTGCGTTGTGCTTTGTATGATATCTATGGTTCCCACAAATGCGGCGCTACCAATAAGATACTTATGTCCAGAAATTTCCCCGCTGAGTCCTTGCCCTATATAGTTTTGACTATGGCATACACTTAAATTCGGGTCGCGGTACGACTCGAATGCTCTTGCTATAGGGTGCATTGAACTCCCTTCTAAACATGCAGCGATGGCGAGTACTTCAGCATCATTTGCGCCAGCAAAAAGAAGCGTTGATTCAACCTCTAAATTGCCGCAGGTGAGGGTACCTGTTTTATCAAACACCACGTGTTGAATTTTTGTCAGTTTCTCAAATACTCCAGGAGTTCTTGCTATCACACCAATGCGGGTAAATATCCCCGTCGCACAGGTCACAGCAGTGGGTGTTGCCAGCGCCAGAGCACAGGGACAGGTAGCGACCAGTACCGATAATGTGACCCAGAAAGCATCTTCTGGCCAAAATATTTTCCACACGGTGTATGTCAGAGCCGCTACCACTAAGATAGTCCAGGTAAAATAGCTTGATATACTATCTACAAAACTCGCGACTTTGGGCTTATTATTAGATGCAGATTCTTGTAGTCGAATAATTTCGGCGACGAGTTGGTCCTGACCGACGGCTGTTACTTCGACTCTGATAGGTTGTTCAATATTGATGCTACCTGCGTAAACTTCACAGCTTAAAGTCTTGCTTACCGGCATTTGTTCACCGGTAAGCATGGCCTCATTAAGGCTAGAACTGCCATCGACAATATGGCCATCGGCAGCTACAACTTGACCAGGTTTAACTAATATAATATCGCCAACTTTTAGTCCTTTAGCTGGGATATCCTCGATGCCAGAATCTGTGATTAAGTGTGCGGTTAACGGCACGAGTTTATGTAAATTACTCGAGCTTACAGAGGCTTTTTGACGCGCATTTTGTTCCAAATAGCGCCCCAATAGTAAAAAGAAGGTAAACATGCTCACAGATTCGAAATACACTTCACCGTCAGCATTGATCGTTGCAATACAGCTAGCGATGTAAGCCCCTAAAATGGCAATTGAGACCGAGACATCCATGTTGAGCCTACCGCTGAATATGGAGCGTATGGCACTGAAATAGAAAGGCTGTGCTGAATAGAAGACCACGGGAGCGGCAAAAATAAGGCTGACCCAACGGAAATAGTCACGGAATTCGACTTCTAAATCGGTGAAGTAACCGGCATAGAGGGCGAGGGCGAACATCATCACCTGCATAGTGGCAAAACCGGCTAGGCCAAGTCGCAGCAGCAATTTACGGCTATTTTTCTTGCTCAGTAACTCTTGCTCATCAACCTGATAGGGGGCGGCTTGATAGCCGATTGCGCTAATATGATTGAGTATCGCACTGAGTTTTATCCGTTCGGGTAACCAGGAGATCAGAGCGCGCTCTGTGGTACTATTTACTTGGATCTTGATGATGCCGTTCACATGCTTAAGCTTGTGCTCGATAAGCCAAGCACAGGCGGCACAGGTAATGCCGTCTATCGACAATGATGCCGTTGAAGTGTCACTGTTTTTATAGACGAAATCTTCTTGTATTTCGGCAAGATCGAATGCAGAAAAGACACTGAGTTCCTCAGGTACAATGGCAGTCTGCTTATTTCCAGGTTCGGTGCGGAATGTATAATAGTTGGTCAAACCCGCATCGATTATGGCTTTAGAGACAGCCTGACAACCGAGACAGCACATAGGCTGTTCTTTATCATTAATACAGGTTGTGAACTGTGTATCCGTTAATACCGGCTCTCCACAATGGAAACAATCGAGGGGCTTCATAATCGGTGTTATTAACCTGCTTCAATGTAAAATTCAAGTTGTGTACAGACGTACTTGGACCTTGGGTTAATATGTATGTTTTTCATTCAAATTAACCCGCTCTTGCCAGTTCACTTGATAACGTCTAATGCTAATCTAGTTCAACCAGTATTGCCCGTTATCTGTTATTTCAAGACGTTTCTGAATGCGCCATTTATGGTCATACCCATCGAGCCGAACCTCCCAACTGCCCGTTATTAGTTCAGTGTGCGTCATTCGATACACATTGTTTCCATCCGCAGTCACCACTTGAGTAAAGTCTCGGGATTCGATGGTTGGGTGAAAGAACTCAACATTCAATGCCGCTAGATAGGGTTCACCGCCATGTTGAGTGATGGTCAAGGTATTGTCATTCACTATCACCTCGAACTGTAATCCGAGTTGCTTAGCGTATTTGATTTTCTTCAGATCCATATTGATGTGTTTACCATCTTTATAATAATCTTCAGATACCAAAGAGTCTTTGCCATTTATAGCAAGATAGAGCAGGTTCATGCTCGCTACGACAGCACATAGGGGTAAAATAATTAAAAACCAAGGCCAGAACTGCTTATACCAAGCTTGTTGTTTATTCATCTGTCATACCTATTTAAAAATTAAAAATAGTCTACCGTGAAAAGTATGATTTAGCACTCTAAAAAAACCTCGATAAGAGCGAGGCTTTTTGTTACTTAGATATTATTACTGGTGTGATAAGCTATAGACATAGGCTGCGATAACGTGAACTTTTTCTTCACCTAATATCTCTTCCCAAGCCGGCATTACACCACTTCGACCATTCTTAATCGTCTGTTGGATTGCGCCACGGCTTCCACCGTATAGCCAAATATTGTTAGTAAAATTAGGGGCTCCCATCATCTTATTACCGGTACCGTCCATACCATGACAGGCAAAACAGCCCTTCATAAATGAACTTTGGCCCTGAGCCGCAAGCGCCTCATCATGATCACGCCCCGACAATTTAACGATATACTCAGCTAAACCTTTGATTTCACCATCCTCAATAGGCAATCCACCTTTAGGTAGCATCATGCCATGACGGCCGTTCATGATGGTGGTTTTAATCGTTGCTAAGTCACCACCATATAACCAATCATCGTCGGTTAGATTAGGGAAGCCTTTACTGCCACGAGCATCACTACCGTGACATTGTGAACAGTTGTGCAAGAACAAACGGCCACCCACTTTCAGAGCATCTTTATTTTTAACCAGCTCATCAAGAGGAGTCTCGGCGTATGCCTTGAAGATGGGGCCATATTTTGCATCGGCACGCATTACTTCTTGATCATACTGAACCCAACGACCTTCTTCTTTAGCCAAGGCAATAGCAGCTTCAGAATCGGCCTTGATGCCATTTACCGTACCTATGCTTTGATTAGAGCTGCTCCAGCCAAGGAAACCTTTGAAATTACCTAGACCCGGATAAAGAGCCAAGTAAATTAGGGCAAAGACGATAGAGATATAAAACATATAACTCCACCATTTTGGCAGTGGGTTATTAAGCTCTTCAATACCGTCAAAGTTGTGGCCCATTGACTTGCCTTCTTCAACACCTGTGTAGTTTTTTGAGACGATTCTTAAAAGAAAGAAACAGCCTGCGATCACAACTAATGTCAGTACTGTGATCCAAATACTCCAGAAAGTACTCATCACTTATCTTCTCCTGACTTGTTACTCGGCTCATCTTCAAAGACAAGGTTGGCGGCCTCGTCGAATTGTTTCTTCCGCCGCGAGCTATAAGCCCAAGCAAATATACCCAAGAAGGTAAACATCACAACAAGCGTGATTATGCCTTGTATCGTTCCGTAATCCATATCATACCTCCTATTATTTCAGTGCATGTCCGAGGGACTGCAGATAGGCGATCAGTGCTTGCATCTCAGTCTTACCTTCTACAGCAGCTTTTGCTCCAGCAATTTCCTCATCGGTGTAAAGGTCATTTCCCTTATAGCCACCCTTATGGAAGTTGAGCAGGATTTGCATCTTTTTGCCGGTTAACTCACCATCTAGCTTGTTCTCGGCTAACCAAGGAAAACCAGGCATATTAGACTGAGGTACTACGGCGCGAGGATCTATCAAGTGAACCTCATGCCATCTGTCGCTGTAACGTCCGCCAACCCGAGCAAGATCAGGTCCGGTTCGCTTAGAGCCCCACTGGAAAGGATGGTCCCATACAGATTCACCCGCCACTGAGTAGTGACCATAACGTTCAGTCTCGGCGCGCAGTGGACGGATCATTTGACTGTGACAGTTATAACAACCTTCACGGACATAGATATCACGGCCTTCGATTTGCAAGGCTGTATACGGAATCAAACCATCAACAGGCTCGGTAGTATCTTTTTGAAATAACAAGGGAATTATCTGAACCAAACCACCAAAACTAATGGCTATTACAGTAAAGAGACACAAGAGGCCAATGTTTTTCTCGACTAACTCATGATTAAATTTCATCAAATCTACCCCTTATGCTTCTGCTAATGCAGGCAATGATTCTTTAGGTGCTCTTACGGTCTTAATCACGTTGTATGCCATAATCAGCATACCGGTCAAGAAGAAACAGCCACCGAGGAATCGGACAAAGTAGAATGGATATGAGGCTTCAATACTTTCAACGAAGCTATAAGTCAGAGTACCGTCAGAATTAACTGCACGCCACATCAGACCTTGCATCACACCAGATATCCACATTGATACGATGTATAACACAGTACCGATAGTCGCTAACCAAAAATGCACATTGATTAAGTTACTGCTATACATGCGACCATGTCCAAACAGGACAGGGATCAGATGGTAAAGTGAACCGATTGAAACCATAGCTACCCAACCTAGTGCACCAGAATGAACATGACCTATGGTCCAGTCAGTATAGTGTGAAAGGGCGTTAACCGTTTTAATTGCCATCATTGGACCTTCGAAGGTAGACATACCATAGAAAGACAATGAAACAACAAGGAAACGTAAAATAGGATCGGTTCTTAATTTATGCCAAGCACCGGATAATGTCATAATACCGTTAATCATACCGCCCCAAGAAGGTGCGAATAGGATCAGTGACATTACCATACCCAGGGATTGTGTCCAATCTGGAAGTGCTGTGTAATGCAGGTGATGAGGTCCAGCCCATATATACAATGCAATCAGTGCCCAGAAGTGAACAATGGACAGACGATATGAGTAGACAGGACGACCCGCTTGCTTCGGTACGAAATAATACATCATACCCAGGAAGCCAGCCGTTAGCAGGAAGCCAACGGCATTATGACCGTACCACCACTGGACCATGGCATCAACGGCGCCAGAATAGATAGAGTATGATTTCCACATACTCACAGGAACCGCCATAGAGTTAACTATGTGTAACACGGCGACGGTGATGATAAATGCACCGAAAAACCAGTTTGCTACATAAATATGTGAAGTGGTTCGTTTGACAATCGTTCCGAAGAAAACGGCACCATATGATACCCAAACTAAGGTAATGAGAATATCAATAGGCCATTCTAATTCAGCATACTCTTTACCACTGGTGATACCAAGGGGGAGTGTGATAACTGCTGATAAAATAACGGCTTGCCAACCCCAGAACGTAAATGCGGCTAATTTAGGCGCAAATAGTTTGGTTTGACAGGTTCGTTGGACGATATAGTAGGATGTTGCGAAAAGTGCTGAAGTACCGAACGCGAATATCACGGCATTAGTATGCAGTGGTCTAAGACGACTGTATGTTAACCATGGAGTATCGAAGTTCAGTTGTGGCCAAATTAGCTGTGCCGCGATCAATACACCGACAGCCATACCAACAATTCCCCACAACACGGTCGTGAGGGCAAACTGGCGGACTACGGTGTAATTGTAATCAGCGCCTTGAGGCTGGGAATGGTTCATCATTTTGCTTCCACTGCTTATTACTTATACTTATAGATTGAGTAAATTGTGACTTTACCCGTTAAAAGACATAAATACCGCTTTCCTACGGAATTACGGCAGATGTGTCAACGTGTACCCTTGTGATAATTGTATTTTTACAAGGTAAAGTAATGATACTTGAGCTATATCAAAAAAGATAGGAATTGTACGGAGGGAAACGTTGATCTAGATCAAACTAGGCAATAGAATGTAACTAATGTTTATCTCATAAAGTTGGTTTTTGTGACCCAAGCTAACATTCTTATTCGAGTTCGGCTCTACACGTTTTTGACTTTGGCATTCTTGTGCTCGGCCTGTTCACCTCAACAGCAAGAAAAAACAGCTTTAACTCTTCCTAAATTCGTTGAAGACACCAGCTTATGTGACTTTAGTCATGTAGCTTGTAATAAAGAAGTTGCAGGAATAAACTTATCACTTTTAATCATTCCCTTTCATACTCCTAGTGAAAAACCACTAACCATAAAGTTAGCAAGTTCTGAGGCTATTAGACACGTTAAGATGAGAATAGAAGGAAGAGACATGTTTATGGGAATTATTCCTGTAAAGCTGTCTCAACTTAATGAGAAACAATATAGCGGTCAGCTAATATTTGGTTCATGTAGCAGTAACTATATGGTTTGGCGTGTATTTGTGAGTTTTAAACAAAATGACGAACTCCATGTCGCTACCTTTGATTTTCTTGCTGATAGTAATACTAAATAGCGATTAAACGCAAATTCGTCGTGATATGTTATTCCTTATCTAAAGCTATGATTAGCACTCGTTAGTGTTGGCTTATTCTCATTTCAACTGGTACTGATAATGGTTTTAATTAATTATTACTTGATAATAATTCTCATTTAGATGTAAACTTATGATTAATCAAAAGGAACACGCTGATGAATAATCAAAGAATACATCTGTCTATTTCGACACAGAAGTTAACTCAACTGATCCAAAATGGTGTATTGTGCGCCGCTGACTTTCACTGCCTAGATCAGAAATCTAAGCAGAAAGTCTGGCAGATGTGCCTTTGGTGTTGCAGTAAGAAGATCAATTGCACCAAAAGCTGCGCCCAAAGTTGCTCTCCAAATAGTGCTTCACTTATGCAATATCAGCTTAATACGAGTA
>JBAHZX010000006.1:0-8453 GCA_037132815.1 Shewanella sp. | reverse complement strand
GTTAAGGTGTTGCTTGCATGCGCAGCAACACTCAACAAGCCTACCGTTAAGAGCATCGCCTGCTTCACAGCATTTAACTGTATTTTCATATTTTGTAATAACCCTATCTGTTAGTTGTCTTATTATTGTTATCTTATTTCGCGACGTATTATAGGTTCATTGAGAGGAAATGGAAACAAATGCCAAGATAAAATCTAGCTTCAAACCAGTTCCGTTCTAGGGCCGACCTCCAGTTGCATTAGATACATATCCTCACCATCGAGTACCTTGGTGTTGTTTCCTTTGCAGTCGGGACATAAGATGCTGTATTGGCTGATTTCCTGCTGCTTGTCGCAATCATGACATTGAAGCACCAGAGGCTGAACATGCATCTCAAGCTTGGCATCGCGACAGATCCCATCGAGCTTAAAGGTGTCGAAGGCACTTTTTAATAACTCAGGCTCGACTCCACTCAATACCCCAACCTTGATGGATACACGTTTAACACTGTTAGCCTGATGCTGAGCAGCGTGTTGCTCACACTGTTCAATAAGGGCTAGAACAATAGAGTATTCATGCATGAGTCGCTCCTTGGCGAGGTGAGGTCAATTCGCCCTGTTATATGTTTGAGTTTAATCGGTTCTTTTTGATAAGCGTCACCATCAACAGATCCTAGGTAGCAACTCGCCCTGTGGCAGGTCTAGGTAACGACTACTGCCCCATGGTGTCTTGAGAATGACTTTACCTGCACGCTTATTACCTACAGTGCCGATAATCACCGCGCTTCCAACATGAGATTCCATTTTACTGTGAGTATTATTATCGCTGTAGGCACTTTGATGTTGCCTGAGGATCTCAACGGCTTTATCGGCATGCTCTTGAGGCAGGGCAATAACGAAGGTGCCTTCGTTGGCAAGGTCTAGCGGCTCAAAACCATAAAGTTCACACAGGCCTTTCACCTCATCGGCAACAGGTAGCAGAGCTTCTTCGATGTCGATCTCTACATTTGAGCCCACAGCCCATTCATTTAATACCGCTGAAATACCACCACGGGTGGCATCGCGCATGGCATGCAGTGGGGTTTTAGCTTTGATTAGCGCTTCAACCATAGGCCAGAGTGTGGCGCAATCACTGGTGAGATCAGACTCGAGTGTCAGCCCTTCTCTTGCCATCAATATGGCGGCACCATGACGGCCAATATCACGAGAAACAATGATGGCATCACCCACTTGAATATTTTTAACTGAGATACCCGTCTGTAAGATTTCACCGACACCCGAGGTATTAATAAATATTCCATCGGCGCAACCTTTTGGCACTACTTTAGTATCGCCACAGACAATCTTAGCACCGCTTATTTTCATCTCAAGAGCCATAGAGTTGACGATGGTTTTTAGCTTGTCCAATTCAAAGCCCTCTTCGATGATAAAGCTGCAACTTAGGTATTCTGGCCTTGCCGCCATCATAGCTAAGTCGTTCACGGTGCCGGCAATGGCTAACTTACCAATATCACCGCCAGCAAAAAATAGCGGCGCAACGGTAAAAGAGTCGGTGGTAAAGGCCGTAAGCCCTTTCAGGTCAAGGCAAGCGGCATCTTCTTCATTTGTGAGGATAGGGTTATCAAAGGCCTTGAAGAAGAGGTCTCTAATTAGCTTGTTCATTTCTTTTCCGCCACCGCCATGACTAAGTTGGATCTGCTTCTTACTTTTATTTTGGGTCATATTCTTTACTCACAGCTAAACTTTAAACTCGACGCACTTAGGTCGTCGCATTCCTCGCTAATCACTGACACCACTATAACGATAGTAGGCGTTACAAGCGCCCTCGGAACTCACCATACAACTTCCCATGGGGGATTCAGGACTGCAACCACGTCCAAATACTTTGCAATCTTTGGGTTTGCATAGACCGCGCAGAATATCGCCACACTGACAGGCCTTGTGATCCTCGATCTCCTCTGTAGGTAATATCGAAACAAAATGTAACTCGGCATCTCGATGGGAGAATGCTTGCTTTAACATTAATGCTGAGTTGGGGATTGGACCTAATCCACGCCAGCGAAACTCTGATCGAAGGCAGAGGTATTTATCGATAAATGCTTTGGCAGCAAGATTCCCCTCAGGTGTCACAGCTCGACTGTACTGATTATCTAGCTCGGCAACATTATTCACTTTCTGGGTGGTGATCCTCAATATAGATTCCATCACATCAACGGGCTCGAAGCCTGAAACTACAACGGGCATCCTGTAGTTATCAACAATGGGACGATAGATCTCACTGCCCTGGATCACACTCACATGTGAGGGGCCGATAAAGGCGTTAACCCTAACTTTAGGATCGGCCATCACGGCATCGATAGCGGGTGGCACCAACACATGATTGATATGAAAATAGAGGTTGTTAATAGCTAACTTTTCAGCTTGATCAATCAAGACTGCTGTCATTGGAGTGGAGGTTTCAAAACCTATAGCAAAAAACACCACGGTTTTGTCTGGATTGTTTGTGGCTATTTTTATGGTATCTAATGGATCATAAATGGGACGGATATCACAGCCATTTGCCCGACTCTGAGCCAAAGAGCCCTTTGAACCTGGGACTCGAATCATATCGCCAAGGGTCACTAGAATGACATCTCTCTGATTGGCCATTGCAATAGCATGATCGATTCTCTCTTTAGGCATGACACAAACTGGGCAGCCGGGACCATGAATAAAATCAATATTATCAGGTAGTAGCTGATTGAGTCCATATTTCATAATAGTATGAGTATGACCGCCACACACCTCCATAATACGAATTTCGTCATCGATTTTAACCGCCTGCTGCGCTATCTGTTTTGCAAGGTGCGCAATAGTTTTAGGGTCTCTGAAACCTTGATAGAGTTGTTTTAGTTCAAGCATCACTTTACTCCTAGCTATCTGGTTCCATATGCTGGGCGATTTCTTTATAGAGTTCGAGAGTTTCGAGTGCATCTGTTTTATTGATCTTGTTCATGGCAAAACCGATATGAATGAGCACATAGTCATCAAGTGCTAATGGCTCATCAATGAGGTGATAGCTGACCTTGCGTTTTACCCCCATGGTATCGACAGTGATACTCGTTTCTTCTAAGTGTATCTCAACGATTTTTGAGGGAATAGAGAGGCACATTAACTCACCTCACTTGTTGGCGTTGTTTGAACTCGATTTTCAACCAGCCATTTAGATACAGCTTGCAGTGATTCGGGTGATTTTGTTGATATTTCTAGAATATCGGCATCTGGATTGAGCTTTAAGATATGCGCTTTAGTCTCGTTAATATTAAAATCAAAATAAGGAAGTAGATCACACTTACTAATAATAACTAAGTCTGCACGACGGAACATTACAGGGTATTTTTCGACCTTATCATCTCCTTCAGGTATCGAAACAAGAACAATATTCTTATGAGCCCCCACATCGTAACTCGCGGGACAAACTAGGTTACCTACGTTTTCTATAAAACAAATATCTAATGGTTTCAGTTCGATATTGTGCAGAGCGCTGTGCACCATAAATGCATCAAGGTGACAGGCTGAGCCAGTTTGGATCTGAAAGGCATCTATGCCTTTGGCTTTAAGTCGATCGGCATCACGGGAGGTCTCAAGATCACCCTCGATCACGGCATATTTAAGGGGTGTATGCTCATGCAAGTGTTCTAGTAGTGTAGTTTTACCACTGCCTGGGCTGCTCATTAGATTAAAGGCGGTGACACCATTTTGTTCAAAGTGGTCACGGTTGTGCTGTGCTTCTATATCATTTTTATCAAGGATCTTATGAATAACAGCAAGAGTTTTAACATCATTGAGCTGAGGATTACTGTGGATCACACTATGGTGATGACCATCCTTTGGGTGAGTGAGTGAACAGCCGCAATCTTTACACATATTTTTACTCCGTTATTATCTAATCACTGAGTGTTAACTAAAACAAAAATCAGATTAGTGATTTATATCTAGTTTGTACTGGTTTAGTCATAAAATTTCGTGTTATCAATGCGTTTTGTGAACTTCACCTCGTAATTTATATGTCACTGTGACAAATAGCGTACCAGAGTTGTCCTAGGGCTATTCCACCATCATTAATAGGAACGAGTCCAGGTGATAACATCATATGTTTTCGTTGAGACAGTTGAAACTGGCAGTATTCATTAAGGTAACGGTTTTGAAAAACGCCACCACAGAGAACTACAGGGTACTGAGGGTATTTGTCTGCTAAATCAGTGATGGCGGTAGACAGTGCTTGTAGGAAGCCCGCTGCAATTTGACTAATTCTCTGTTCAGTTAATGGCTGCTCGATAATCGCGTCAACAATTTGCTTCATCAGTTCGCCACTTTGCCACTGTTTATTCTGCAATTTAAGAGTAAACCGTTCGGGCGAAGAAGTTAAGCTATTAGCTGCTGTTTCAATCAACATCCCGGCTTGTCCCTCAAACTGTGAGGTTTCTATCAAGCCTAATGCAGCAGCAACGGCATCAAACAGTCGACCTGCAGAACTGGTTTTAATGCCATGACTTGGACTTTTCCATAACAGAGTTAAGTTATTTAATCGCTGCAATGAAAGGCTTTCTAAAGCGGGAAGCTGCATTGCTTTTATTTGCTCAAGATCAAACTGCATCAACAGCAGAGCCAGTAGCACGCGTCTAGGGTCTTTTATCGCCTGTTCACCACCAATTAACTTAAATGGTGCCAGTTGGGCCAACGGTTCATAGCCCTTAGGGCTGGCAATCATCGCCTCGCTCCCCCAAAGGTTGCCATCATCTCCCAGCCCCGTACCGTCGAAACTAAAGCCTAAAACCGGATCAGTGTAATGGTTTGCCGCCATCACACTCAGTACATGGGCAAAGTGATGCTGAATTTCGATCCGTTTGGTATTCGAGTGATGCACTTGATAGCGATGACACCACTGACTTGGTGCATAATCCGGGTGTTTATCATGCACCAAAGTGCGCGGAGATAGTTGATAAAGACGCTTAAAGGTATCGATGGTGGACTCAAAATAGCTTTCAGCCTCTAGACTAAAAAGATCGCCAATATGGGGACTGATAAATAGGCTGCGGTTAAAACCAAATGCAATAGTGTTTTTTTGTTGAGCCCCAACAGCTAACACCGTTTCAGGTAGAGTTTGCTTTAAGGGGAAGCTCAGGGGAGCATAGCCTCTTGCTAGGCGCATCATTTGCGTCTCTTTGCCGATGACTTGAACAACACTGTCATCACAAGCGTTCACTATCTTGCGATTATGATCCAGTATGGCATCGACGACGTCATGGAGCTGTTTTTGTATCCCTTTAGCACAGGTAATGATGGGCTCACCACTGCGGTTAGCACTGGTGGCAACTATGGGTCGGTTTAACCTGCACAATAGTAATTGATGCAGTGGAGTATAGGGTAAAAACAGCCCGATTTTGTCAATACCTGGTGCAACAAGTTCACTGAGAAACTGATTATGATCATGGTGCTTTCTCATCAAGGTGATGGGACGCTCTTGCGACTGCAGCAATTGCCATTCCCTATCACACCCAGTGACTAGCGTTCTGGCCATCTCAATTGAGGGGACCATCACGGCAAGTGGTTTTGCGGGACGATTTTTTCGGGCTCTTAACGTTGCGATGGCATCGCTATTACTTGCATCACAAACAAGGTGAAATCCCCCAAGCCCTTTTATGGCTACCACCTCTCCAGCTATTAACCGTTTGATACACTCAGTCAGTGCTTGCTCTTTATGGGCGAGGATTTGGCCAATTGGGGAAGTTAAGGTTAGCTGAGGCCCACAATGTGGGCAGCTTACTGGTTGGGCATGATATCTTCTATCCAAAGGGTCTTGATAACTAGCTGCGCAAGCTTCACACATGGTGAACTGTTCCATCGAAGTTTGTTTTCTGTCATAGGGCAGTGCGTTAATTAAGCTGTATCTTGGGCCACAATTAGTGCAATTGGTAAAAGGGTATTGATAGTGGCGATTACTGGGATCCAATACATCCTTGCTACAATCAGCACAACTGCTTTTATCTGTGGGGACGATAACAATGGCTTGAGTTTGTTGCTGGCTCTCAATGATCCTAAATTCGCTGCAACTGGAATCGACAGGGATATACTGCTGTTCAAATAGATCAATACGCGCCAAAGGTGGTGGTGATTTCTCAAGCTCTACAATAAATGACTGTAACTGCTGATGCTCACCCTGTAGTTCAATAGTCACTCCCTGACTATCGTTGAGAACAATGCCAGTTAATTCATTTTTTAAGGCATATCGATAAACTAAAGGCCTAAATCCTACTCCCTGCACTATACCATTAATGAAGAGTTTAATTCTTTGTACATTATTAATTGACAAACTAGCTCTTTGTTTATCAATTTTTTTTTCAATTCGGCTAACCACAAGCAATCACCAAAATCCTTTTACATATTTTGAAGTATTTTGTCTATCCTGCCAGCTGTAAATAAAAAATTCTCAGAGCTAGATCAAGGTGTTGAGGGGGGGGTAATTAGATATTTATTTATGGGAGCTACATCGAATATTGAATGCTTACAATGTACAGATATATCCCTCTGAAGTGGCCAAATTAACTATGTCACTTCAATGATGATCAATACACAGAATAAACTTTAAGTTCAAGACAAATAACGTTCCATTTTGTATCTATTTAGATGGTGTTAATTAACTTTTTTCTTAGTTCAAGATCGAGGAAATATATAATAAAGCGGCTTTGTTGTAGAACACTGTTGTCACCCATAGGCCCTGTCTCTTAGTCACATCTCATAGCACCTTACCTGCAGCCAACATTTCTTTTGCTATCGGTAAAACCACCTAATTTCGCTATGGATATATAAGCCCATTTCATACTCGGAGCGCTTTTACCATCATGGCCCTTAACCTTATAATGTTGCTGTAAAACTTTCCATTCGTCCTCTTCAAGTACCTTGTCACAACTCTGATTTTCCATACCGATAGCTTCATCGATAAGCCCTTTCTTTCTTAAGTATAACGATAAGCTCATTACTTCTCGCAGTTGCAGTAACCTCACTCCAATAAAGGACAAGATTGACACCGCTCTTTCTAGATTATCCGGCTCAGTCATCCGTTGTCTCTCCGCCCCTGCTCCCGTTTTCCATGCTTTGTGGAAGTCTTCTATCCGCCATCGAGCCGTATAAATATCAATAATATGCAGTGCATCTTTTAATGTCTCTACCGGTTCACTTGTCAGTAATACCCAGCGTAAAGCTTCACTTTTTCCATCCGCATTAACTTCTTCAGCATAAACCACATTGATGGGTTCGATTGTCGTTTTAACGTTGAAAATAACTTGTGCAACTCTTACTGATAATTGGGCGGTTCTTGAGGCTCGATTAACGGGTTTTCCTTTGCTATTTATCATGCTTTTTTGAGGGGTGTGGATAGTGTAACTGCCCAGTTTAGGCTGCTCCACGAGGTGTTCGAACAGTTTTTCATCTGTACCAACAATCTTCCTAAGATGCTTCGCTCTTACAACGAAACGTTCTTTATGCTGCTGTTTATCTTGTAAATAACTTAAAATATCAGCTTCTCGATCACAGGCTGAGATCACTCTAGCCATAGTATCGCCTAAGCGCTGACGACAGAAATAGGATGCATCAGGCCATTTGCCACTTTCTTTTTCATCGGCTTCACTAATATAGTTAGGACGGCACCACCAATCTTGGTGAATGAGGCCTAAAGTACGGGTCGTTTTGCTATCGAGTAATAAGGTGAAGTGCACCCACCAACCACGAGCTTAATCGGTCGTTTTTCCCAACTTTCCCAGTTTTTCCGCCACCTGATGTTTATAACTCAGCGAGGTGGTATCTTCTAGCGCCAATATTTCAGGCACATCCTCTACTAAAGAGGCTGTATGCATGAACCCTGCCGCTCGGATCATCTCTGGTGAAATTTTATTATTACGGATCAATCTGTAGGAGCCTTCTAGTTCTGCTTCATTTCCATGGCATGAATTCGCGATAGACTTACCGCTGCGACTGGCCATATTAGCGCAAGTACTGATTAAGCGTTCGGTTCTACGAGCATCACCTAATTGAGCATGCTGAAAGTGCTCGCGTGACCATTTATCTGGGTTGAATATTGACAAAATATTAATCTAAGTGTTTGAAGTTACTTGATCTGATCATGCTTTCATCAAAAAGTTCAATTTATAATATTTGTGTAGAAGAGTCAGCCCCAATACCGCTTCTTCAATTGGGGAAACTCTTGAAATAGCTTGGTGATGTTTGGCCTTTTATTCGACGCATTATCTCTGACGGCGATGTATTGGGTGGCGCTGAAACTAATAAGTGAACATGATTTTGACTGACTACACCTCGTAGTATTTCAATCTCTAAATGCTCACAAGTTTGCCTCGCTAGCTCTCTAACCCTAAGCCCAACATCACCTATTAAAACTCGATAACGATACTTCGTTACCCAGACAAAGTGGTATTCTATTTT